>JAGGVC010000068.1 GCA_021158185.1 bacterium
CTGTGACGACTTCCCAAGACGGGCTTCTGCCAAAAGCCTCTACGCGGGTGAAAAACTGCTACAATGCACCCGTCAATTTTCGGAGGTGAAGTATGGATATCAAAGGGTCACGGACAGAGAAGAACCTGCTGATTTCGTTCGCGGGCGAGTCGCAGGCGCGCAACCGTTATACGTTTGCATCAAGCAAGGCCAGAAAGGAAGGCTACATTCAGATCGCGGATATCTTCGAGGAAACCGCAGACCAGGAGCGCGAACATGCAAAGCGCTTTTTCAGCTATCTCAAAGGCGGAGATATCGAGATCGTCGCCGCGTTCCCGGCAGGCGTCACCGGCACGACGCTTGAAAATCTGAAGCATGCCGCCGCGGGCGAGCATTACGAGTGGTCGGATATGTACCCCGGATTTGCGAAGGTGGCGCGCGAAGAGGGCTTTGAGCCGATCGCCAAGCTTTGGGACGCTGTGAGCGTTTCAGAAAAGCAGCACGAAAAACGCTACAGCGAACTTGCCGCCAACGTTGAGAAAGAGATCGTGTTCAAGCGGGACAGCGAGGTTACGTGGCGCTGCCGCAAGTGCGGTTATCTTCATGTTGGAACTGAAGCACCCAAGGTATGCCCGGCCTGCGCTCATCCACAGGCGCACTATGAATTGCTCGGTGAGAACTGGTAAGCCGACAGACTGCAAAAGCAGGCCTTGATGTATGTATGTCGGAGCGGTGGCAGTCGTTTGCGATGCTACTCCGCTTGAACGTTGACTACGCGCTTTCCGCGGCGGATGCCGAATTCCACGATGCCGTCAACCAGCGCAAAGAGCGTGTAGTCCTTGCCCATTCCAACGCCGTTGCCGGGGTGATGGTGGCTGCCGCGCTGACGGACGATTATGTTGCCCGCACGCGCCTTCTGTCCTGCATAGAGCTTGACGCCGAGCCGCTGGGAGTTCGAGTCACGCCCGTTTCTTGAAGATCCGAGTCCTTTTTTGTGTGCCATTTCTATTCACCACCAAACGGATCAGGCAAAGGCCGAAATCCGGTATGCAATATGAAAACCCAGGTTTACTCCTCAATCTCGGTGCACTTGAGGTACGTTAGATGATCGCGATGACCGTGTGTGCGCTTGTAGTTATTCTTCGCCTTGAACTTGAAGACCGTAATCTTCTTACTCTTGGCATGCTTGAGCACTTCGAACGTGATCTTCGCGCCCTCGACATACGGACGCCCGATCTTGATGTCGTCATCGTCCTTGACGAGAAGCACCTTGTCGCACGTGAAAGTACCGCCGGCCTCCTCGTCTATCGAGAACGTCCGGACAACCGTGCCCTCTTCAACCATATACTGCTTCCCTGAAAACTCCGCAACAGCGAACATCTCTTCCTCCGTATAAGGCAAGCGAAAATAGTACCGCCGCAACGCATGTTTGTCAAGATAACGCCTCCAAATTCAGCAAGGACGCAGGCGGTAACATACTGCTCTTGCACTGCGCAAAACACCAATAATCTTCGAGTCGAACTATTGTTTGAAAAATGGATTTGCCGGAGTTATAATCCAAGTTCAGGGCCGGTGGCTCAGTTGGGAGAGCGCATCCCTCGCACGGATGAGGTCGTGGGTTCGAGTCCCATCCGGTCCATTTCATCCTCAGCTAAGGATATTCACAGGGAATCTTAACCTGCCAATGCCCCAACCAGACTATGTTCGTCTGTTGATGATATCCTAAATATGAATGCGTTGCATTTCATCTGTAGATATCCGTGAGTCATTTACGAAAAGAGGTGTATTTGGAAATGGAAAGCCTGCTTGAACTGGATTTCTCTCGTTCGGAGATTGACGCGGAGACGGAAAGACTCCTCTCGCGGCTCGATGCAGTCCACTGGAACAAGGATACATGCGCGATTATCGCCCCGATAACGCTTGAAATAAACCGCTTGAAGAAAGAGATGAACGCAATTATCCTGGCGCACAGCTATCAGACGGCAGACATCATCTTCGGCATCGCGGATTTCGCCGGTGATTCATTAGGACTCTCACGGGAAGCAGCAAATACTGATGCCGACACAATCATCTTCTGCGGCGTGAGGTTTATGGCTGAAACCGCCAAGATCCTCTCGCCCGAAAAGACAATCCTCCTGCCAGCGCCTAATGCAGGCTGTTCACTTGCAGAGAGCATAACAGCGGCGGATGTCCGCAAGCTGAAGGAAGACAATCCCGGCGTTCCTGTCGTCTGTTACGTAAATACGAACGCTGATGTCAAGGCCGAATCGCACGCCTGCTGCACCAGCGGGAATGCCGCAGAAGTCGTGAATGCACAACCCGGCGACAAAGTCATTTTCATACCGGACATGTTGATGGCGAAGAATCTCGAAGCGCATGTTGACAAGGAGATAATCGCCTGGGACGGCACATGCATCGTTCACGAGGAATTCAGCCCCGGCTCTATCGAGGCATGGCGCAAGTTTCATCCGGATTTGAAGGTCCTCGCACATCTCGAATGTGATTCGGATGTTGTCGATATCTCGGATATGGCCGGATCGACCGAGGGCATGGTCAAATATATCAAACAGTCGGATGCCACGCACTTCATGCTTGTTACCGAGTGCGGTATGTCGGATCGTCTGCGCGTCGAAATGGGTAAAGACAGGGAATTCTTGGGCTCGTGCGTGCTATGCCCCTACATGAAACAGGTGGAATTGCCCATCGTGCTCGAATGCATGAAATCCCCGCGCGAGGACCAGATCGTTACACTGGATGAGGATATCATTAGACGCGCAAAGACCGCTATCGACCAGATGATGGCGCACTAGGCCGGATTCGCAAGATCCCTGGGAAATGATGCTCCAGCTACTCGATGCCAAGCTCGGCGAGCAATCCCCTTGCAATAACGAGCCGCTGAATTTCGTTCGTACCTTCGTATATCGTCGTGATCTTAGAATCACGGAAGAATCGTTCGGCGGGGAAGTCCGTTGTATAGCCGTAGCCGCCAAGAATCTGCACGGCGCGCTCAGCAACCCATACGGCAGTATCGCTCGCATACATCTTGGCCATTGCGCTCTCGGCTGTATGCTTCATGCCCTGCCCTTTCATCCACGCCGCCTTATATACCAGAAGCCTTGAAGCCTCAATCCTGGTGCGCATATCGGCAAGGTAGTTCCCTATCGCCTGGAATGAAATGATCTTCGTACCGAACTGCTCGCGCTCGTTCGCGTACTTCAGCGCGCATTCGTACGCGCCCTGCGCGATTCCAAGCGCCTGTGCTCCGATGCCGACGCGGGATACATCGAGAGCGTGGAAAGCAATCTTGATGCCGCCGTTCTCCTGACCCATAAGATTTTCTGCGGGAACCTCGCAGTTCTCGAAGACAATTTCCGCTGTATCGCTCGCACGAATTCCAAGCTTATCCTCGGTTTTGCTCACCGTGATTCCCGGCCAGGTTTTTTCGACCAGGAAACAACTGATTCCCCTTGACGGTTTGGCCTCCATGTCCGTACGTGCAAACACGACGAGCATGTTGGCAACCTTGCCGTTCGTTACCCATAGCTTGGTTCCGTTCAAAATGTACTTGTCGCCCTGTTTTTCCGCACGGCATTTGATGTTAACCGCGTCCGAGCCGGCACCAGCTTCGCTGAGACTGTAAGCCCCAATCCACTCACCGCTTGCCAGCTTGGGCAGATACTTCTTCTTCTGCTCATCGCTACCCCAGTTCACGATCGTTTTCGCCAACAGACCTGCATGCGAGGCCATGAGCACGGAAAAAGACGCATCGCAACGTGCGAGTTCCTCGATAACAATGCTCTCGGAGATGTCGTCCAGGGGGGTTCCGCCGTATTCCTCAGGAGTAGTCATCCCCGGAAATCCCAACTTACGCCATTCGTCCCACTGCTCTCTCGCAAATGTCCTGTTCTTGTCACGATCGAGTGCTCCGGGCATAAGCTGTTCCTCTGCAAAATCCCGAACAGTCTCTCTAATCATCTTCTGGTCATCTGTATAGCCAAACTGCATAGTTCCCTCCGATGTGAAATTGACCCAAGAGGCCACTCGATTATATCACCTGGACTATTGTAGAAGTTGATGAAATACGGCCTTGAGAATGAAATACCATTCTAACCAGCTGAATAAATCCTCTGAAATACGCTTATTTTTTTCTGACAAGCTCGATGATTTTCTCCGCCGCTGTACCAAGTGGATCCTCGCGCACCATTTTACCGCGCAAATCTGCAAGCTCGGACAGCATCGCAGTCCGTCGTTGACCGTCGATGAAAAGGCGGCTTGCTTTAACACTCACTGCGTATGGATTGAATTTCGATGCAATCATCTCGGGGACGATCTCTCTTCCTGCAATTATGTTCGGCAGAGCATAGTACGGAAAACCGAAATCGAGAATCGTTTCCGCAAGCCACCGCTGTAAGGACGATACGTTATAGACCATTACCATCGGGATTCCCGCAAGCGCGGCGATGTGCAGCACCGTTCCGCTCTTCGCAATTATCGCCCGACTGTGGCATATGGTTTCCACCGAAAGCTCTGAACCGACAATCGAGCAGTGCTTCTTTAGCTTGTTCGCTGCAAGCTGGCCGGCGATATATCCGCGAAAAGCCTCGTGCGCCAGAGGCAGAATGAAGTGGATGTCGTTGTATTTACTTGCTAGAATCGATGCTGCCTTAATAACCGTGGGTGCGATCGCCTTGATTTCTCCCAAGCGACTTCCGGGAAAAAGCCCCATCCATCGCTTGCCTACAGGTATTGGCGTATCGCCCAGCGCTTTTTGGACAAACTCCTCGCGGGAACAGGTCTTCACGGATATTTCGGCCATCGGATGACCGATGAACGAATGAGGCAGGTTCAGCTTGTCGTACGCTTCGAGGCTTACGGGATAAATGAGGAAGAAGAAGTCGATAACATCCTTCATCTCTTCAAAGCGCCTAAGGTTGCCCGGCTTGTCGAAGAACTCGTCGTCGAAACATCCTTCCCATCTTACAGGTGCAACGTAGTAGATAATTCTGCCGCGATAACCCTTGCTCCGAAGAGCCTTGGCCACAAGCAGATTCATCCCTCGACTGTCAACAAGCACAACAACATCCGGCTTGCGTTCGAGTATGAAACTTGTGAATTCGTCAAGAAGCTGCCTGAGAGTTTGCCTGCGTTTAAGCAGCAACCTGACCAAGTTGATCATACTGGACACAATGCCTATTGAACTGAATTCAGCAATATCCTCGAAAAGCTCCGCACCAAGCCCTCTGAGTCTCTCGCTTCCCAGACCAAATACGGAGAGTTCCTCGCCATTCCGCGCGAGCTCGTCCCGCATTCGTTCAAGCAACAACGCTACATGATGCTCGCCTGAAAGCTCCGATAGGGAAACCCCGATTCTCATTTACCGGTTTCCTAAAAAATCATGAGGGATGTCGATAATACTGTTACTCTTGTACGACTCTACAGCGTACAGCGCAACCGCAAGCGTATATGTCGAGTCGCTGCCGCTTACAACTGGTGGCGTATCGTCAATGATGCTTCGAACAACACTGTCAATTTCCCGTTTCAGCGGTTCTTCTTCTTTAGACGGTATCTCTGCAATAAACTTATCTTCCATATGAACGATCTTGCGAGTAACCAAATCGACGAGCAGGAAACCCTTCTCCCCTGTGACAAATATTTTTCGGACTTTATAAGGCATCAGCCAACTCGTTTCGATGATTCCTGAGCGGCTCTCAGGAAACTTGAGCATTATGCTCGCGTGGTCATCAAAATTACCCTGCTTCTTCGAACCGACGCAGTAAACGCTCAACGCGCGCTCGCCCAATAGATGGGAAATAAGGTCAATATCGTGAGTAGCGAGGTCGAGTATTATTCCGGTATCAAATATACGCTGATTGATCTGACCAATTCTGAGGTTCGATATCGAGAGGATCTCCCCGCAACATCCACTATCCATAGCTTCCTTCGTTGCACTCACGGCGGGATTGAACCGCTCGATATGCCCGACAAATACTTTGCGGTCTTCGTCCTTGGCCACGCTGTTTATCTCGACCGCGCGCTCGACCGAATCCGCAATAGGTTTTTCGATGAGAACGTGCGCACCCGACCTGAGTACATCGATCCCTACATCGTAATGAAGCGATGTCGGAACGGCAACAACCGCAAAATCGAGGTTTCTCTCAAGAAGAGCTCGATAATCCGTAAAGCGGTCACACGAGAATTTATCCGCAAGCTCCCGCGCACGCTCATCGTCGATGTCTGCTATTCCCGCAAGCTCGACATCGTTGTTCTCGGCGAGCACTCGAACATGGTGGCGTCCCATGCTGCCCGTACCAATTACACCCGCCTTTAGTTTGCCCACATTCTGATTATAGGCGGTAGCAGTTCAATGTGCAAGAATGGACGTGTTTCCCCTTGTTTCCCCGTGTTTAAGCAACATTCAAACCCGCCTTTGATATAATTCAGTTGTGGATCCTGTATTCGTTAAATCAGAGAAATCGCGCAATACAACATTCAGCCTCGATACGGCTGTCTCCGAGGTGTCTTTTGTAGCGCTCGACCTCGAGACAACGGGCAGCACACCTCCTGATGACAGGATAATCGAGATCGGAGCAAGGTATGTCCGCGACTTTAAGCTTGGCCCGTCCTACCAGAAGTTGGTCAATCCTATGCGCGGGCTTCCACCGTTTATAACTCGCCTTACAGGTATTGCCATTACAGATCTCGAAACTGAAGATCCGCTTGAAAACGTACTGCCCGAATTCCTGGATTTTCTCGACGATTCGGTTATCGTCGCCCATTTTGCAACCTTTGATCACAAGTTTCTTCGTGTGGAAGCGAGAAAAACACTTGGCGTTAGCATTACGAATCCCGTCCTCTGCACGTGCAAACTCGCAAGACGCATACTTCATTTCCTTCCCAGCAAAGGGCTCGATGCCGTCACGCACTTCCTCGGTATCCACGTAAACGGCCGTCACCGCGCCTTTGGAGATGCCGATGCAACTGCCAAGATACTAGTTGTTTTTCTCCATTATCTGGAAGACAAGGGAATAACGACGCTCGGCGAGCTCCTGCAATTCCAGGAAGCAAGTCCCCACGCCGCACACCGAAAATCTGCGGCAAGATATTAGTGTGCATTTGCTGGAATTTCCTTAGCGTAATCTCTCAGAAAGGCGAAACCTCTACACCTTGAAATCGCGATCCTTCGCCCCTCTTAATTTCTTGAAATGCCTCAAATAATCCGGACGGTTTCTCTGTGCTCTCAACACATAACTTGGATGCCAGGTCGCGAAGAAAAGCTGCCCCTGGCTTCTGATGAAGCGTCCGACAACTGAACTCAGCTTGTATTTTTGTCCGAAAAAAGCCTGAAGCGCGGGCACCCCGAGAGTTACTATCACCCTGGGTCTGATCAGAGCCAACTGGGCCTGCAGATAATGCCTGCACGCTTCCACCTCGTTCGCGAGCGGAGTTCTGTTCTCAGGCGGACGGCACTTGACCACGTTCCCGATGAACACTTCTCCGCGCTCGAATCCGACCTGGTCGAGCATCATCGTCAGGAGCTTTCCGCTACGCCCCACAAACGGCCTGCCCTGCGCATCTTCCTCAGCACCCGGGCCTTCGCCGATGAACATTATGTCCGCGTCAGGACTGCCTTCACCTGGCACCGCGTTCGTGCGGCCAGCATGAAGCGGACACTGCTCGCAAGACATTATCTCCAAATGAAGCTCGTCAAGAAGCGACATCGTTCGATTATATCACCGCGCCCTTGAATGCTCATTACCGAAAACTGCACAATGAATTTAGAATGAGCTTGGTAGAAAAGCCGAAGAAACAATGCCCGGTCGTTGGAGATTCCTCCACTACTATGGAACCGGAAGAAGTTCAGATGTTTTCTGGCCGAAATAATCTGTTCCCATTCTCTCTCTGATGTGTTCGAGGGTTTTCTTGCCTTCCCGTCTTGCGCGCTTCGTTCCTTCGATAAGTATTTCATCAACTTCATCCGGTTTTGATTCGAATTCCTTTCGCAGCTCTCTGAATGGCGTCAGAAGCGATTCAAGGTGCTTGACAAGCACTTTCTTGCATGCAACACAGCCTATCGTTCCCGCACGGCATTTTTTTGCCGTCTCTTCAACGATTTCCTTGCTGAAAACCTGGTGATACTTGTAAACGTTACATATCTCCGGCGTACCCGGATCGGTCGGATGGATGCGTGCGGGGTCTGTAACAGCCTTCATCACCTGCGCCTTGATTTGAGCAGGTTCATCTGCAAGGAATATCGCATTGTTCAAGGACTTGCTCATCTTCGCGGAACCGTCTAGAGCATGGAGAAAAGCCTCGCCAACGAGTCCTTCAGGCTCCTTGATGCTCGTTCCGAATATCCCGTTGAATTTCTTCACGATATCGCGGCAAAGTTCGATATGCGGCATCTGGTCCCTGCCCACCGGAACTAGGTCCGCATTGACAAACGTAATATCCGCCGCCTGGCTTATCGGATAACCGAAGAAGCCGTACGTCAGTTGATCAAAGCCGGTCATCAAATCCTCGCCCTGGATAAGTCCGAGTTGCTGCGCTTCGGCCTTGGTTGTGGGATTGTGGCGAAGCTTGTTCATATTCGTGATAAGCCCGTACAGTACAGTAAGCTCCGCGATTTCAGGAATCAGGGACTGCACGCAGATCGTGGCAACGTTCGGGTCGATCCCTACTGCAAGATAGTCGAGAGTAACGTCTCTAACCGCCTGCCTGATCATTCCTGGCCGATCATAATGCGTGGTCAAGGCCTGGATATCCGCTATAAGAATGAACGTGTCGTATTCGTGCTGAAGCTTGACCCTGTTATTGAGTGTTCCAACGTAATGGCCCAGGTGGAGCTTCCCGGTCGGTCTGTCGCCCGTGAGAATCCTCTTTCTCTTTCCAGTCATAATCGGCATCTTCCTTGGTAATACTCAGGCGCATCCCGTTGGCACGATCACGTGGAATAGCTACAGATAACCCGAATGGACGCGCGAGGGCATTATACTGTATAGGCTTAAATGAAGCTGCTCACGCATCGGGCTGCAAATGATTATCCTCGCTGCGCCTGTTCTAAGCGGGAGCCGATATCAATCCGGGTCATAAGCCATGATGGTGTTCAGAGTATTTCTACCCTAATCATCCAGTTAAGCTTGGCCAGATCGACATCGAAAGGCCATTCTTCCTTCTGACCGATTGCGGTGTAATCGCTTCCCTTATTCGGTGCACCGTCATAGCCGATTTCGAACTGAACCTCTTCGCGGCAGTTCGGCTCGACGATTATGTAAAACCTTCCGTTCACCTTTATATCGGGCAGGTCGATCGCCGCCCAGCCGGGAGTGCTCGTAAACAGCCGATAAGGATAATTCCTGGCGAGTTGAATGCGAAGATCCGCATCGAGAATGTAGACCGTAAACTCCTTATTGCTCGAAAACCAGTCGCCAGCGAGCTTTCCAAAAATATAGAGCTTGGAAATCGTAACCTGCGATGAAACATCCACCGGAAATGTGGCGCCGTTCTTGTAAAGAGCGAGGCTTCCGGCGCACACACCTGTGTCGCGTCCAAGAAACTTCGGACCCGTCAGGCTTTCGGATGTAATTATCCCATCACCGGGCGGACCGTCCGAAATCTCGCAACGAACCATCCAGTTGTACTTACCGTCTGAGATCGGCCTGAATCCTGAAGCGTGATTACCTGTTCTGGAGCGCAAATTCTTCGGCTCAAGGTCTTTGCCCATCATAACGCCGCAATTCATGCCAGAAGGAAGCGAAATATACACCCAAAACGTATCGCGGACAATGAACGGGTCGATGTCAATGTAGTTCCAGGCGGGTGTCCTGCTGATTTCGGTAAAAGGAACGCTTATCGAAGCAAGTTTGTTGTATTCATCATCAAGTATCGCCACATATCCGAATGGCGGCTTTTCCGGATCGATATTACCGAATCTGCTTCCGAAGAAGCTAACACGCGTGATGAAAGGCTCAACAAATTCCGGAGCAGAAAATCTTACGAGATAGCCATCTGTAAGCTGAAAAGTGAAGTCATCTGCGGTACCGGAATCGTACCTGAGCTCCACTGCATCGACGGATGTCACTGCAAACAACAGAAGCATCCCGAATGCAAGAATCGGCATCACCGAAAAAACCCGCATAGCTTCCCCTCCAAGTCTTTATTCCCCGTTAAATTGTACGAGAGTGTAGTTTCTCTGTCAAGAAACACCTGATACCTGGGATATCTTTGAAAACTGATCGGCTGAATCGATATCAATCGCAATCTCAGGATACGAGCAGACATGCGCAGTAACGCTCCCTTTAATCCTTCTGTTGACGGATTCCGCATACGATTCCAGGGAACCACTGCCGGAAATGACCTTCAGAATAGTACCGAACCCTATTAACGAAGCAAGCTTGACTGGCGATTTCCGGTAGCGAACGAGGTTCTCGATTAGCGGTATGTTCTCAAGAAGCCTCCTTCTTTCTGCAAGAAACACGTTGCCGCCCGTAAATCTACCATCCTTCGTTTTCACCGTCGTGCGTTTGCCTCCGGGCATGATCCTCAAGCAGTCCTCGACAGGAACAACAGGGTATACAAAGTCGAATTCCTCGCGGAGCGTATCGAATTCACCGACGAGCGAGTTTGCAGCATTTCTGGTCATAAGTGGTATATCGCTCGCCGCAATGATGATATGGGCAGCAGGACTTGAATCAAGCTCTATCAACGCGTTGCGGAGGTTTCCTACGAGACCCTGCCCGGTGGGAATCGAGTACGCACCGTAACGACGCGCGATAAGCCCGATCTCAGGTTCGTCACCGATAACGAGACGGCTGTGTATTCCTGGCACATCCATGAATGCATCCAGAATTACGCCGAGAAGTGTTTCGTTTCCGTATTTGAGCAGCGCCTTTGTAGGAGGGCAACCTTCCCCCCACTCAAGTGGGTCAAGCATTCCCCCTGCCATAACTACTAAATCGTAGGTCATATAACACCTGAGCTACTCTTTTCACTCGGTTCATTATACCATTCATACTTACTCACGTCCATTCAGCTCAAATGCTAAAATCATTCCGTGCTTGAAACGGGTCAAAAGGAATTATCACGCTACAATCCTGTAATGCTCTTAGGCATTCTCGCAGCGGCTCGCAGCATGGAGAATGATACCTTCCGACGAATCCTGCAAGAAATCAATGTAACAATGGAGTCTGTTGAACATCTTGCAGGCTCAGGCAAAATGATTGGCGACCTGCCATTGCTAAAGGCAATTGACATCCTCGTCGATCTTCCGAGCTACAATAAGGTTCTCCTGCTTGCAGGAATGGAAACTTACAGCCTGTATGGGCGAAAGAAACTCGGAATTACAAGGTTTCTCATCGGAGAGATACCTGTATTCAGGTTCAAAAGAGCGGTCAAAGCAGCAACAAGGCTTGCTGGTTCCCTTTTCACGCCGTCCGGCATTGGCTTGCTTGCTAAGGCTGATTCCTTTATTTTCGAACTGAGTAATTCACCATTCACACGCGGAGTAACATCCGATAGCGAAAAGTGCTCGTTCTTCTGTGGATTTTTGCGCGCCGCAATAGCAGATCTGCTCGGAAGCAGAGTGGATGTTGAAGAAGTTACATGTGCGGCATGCTCGGACCAAGCAACGACCTGCAAGTTTGCCATCACAAATCTTGCGGCAAATGTTGCCGGGAATAAGCGGAGCAACGCTCCTTGGTGATTGAAGTATTATTGCGCGGAATTTGCTTGGTTCAGCCTGTCTTATTTTCTTGCACGAATAAACAGCACAAGAGCACCAAGCGCAAAGATCAACGTCGGCATCCATCCTGCCATCATCGGAGGAACTCTTCCAATGCTTCCAAGCATTTTGAATGTGAAGAAGAACAAGTAATAGACCATTATCAGAATAAACGCCTGAATAATCCCCAGATTCCGCTCGTCCCTCGGCCCGCGCAGACTGAGCGGCACTGCAACCAATACAAAGACAACGCTTGCCAGAGGGATGCTGAACTTCAGGTAATACTCGGTCAAGTCCATCGCGTGCTCCTGAAGGAGTCTCGCGGATGGTTTTTTGAGAAGTCCGATAGTTTTTTGCCTTTTACGTATTCGCGCGCGTAAGTCCGCACTGGAAAGCTCCTGCGGGCTTATCTCGTACTCCTCGGCGCCGAGTCTTCGCGAAATGTCGACTGAGGTATGCTCGGCGACAGCTGTGGCAATGATCCCGCCATCCTTTTCCTCGGTTTCGATGACGCTTACATTTTTGAGATTGAGGTATTTATTCTCCACCCAAGCCTCTTCCGCAAAAAAAAGGCGGGGGCTGGGCCGATCGTTTGCATAATCGTAAAGCCTCAAGTTGTACATCCTGCCTTTATCTCTGTCTACTTCTTCTATGTAGAAATACTTGTCATCAGGTGCCTTGATCACCAGGTTTGGCCGGATGAATTCCACGACCTGGCTGTCCCAGAATACCGCCAACACCTTCGTCCATTCGCGGTTGTTCGCCGGCACGAGGTATTCGTATATCGACCAGGACGCGAGCGTAGTATAAAGAGCCAGACACAGAAACGGGACAAAAATACTATAAAGGCTTACACCACTTGCAACGAACATCGTAATCTCATTATCACGCGAAAGCCTGCCCATCGCCATCAACGTTGCAAAAAGCATCGCAACGGGCAGCGCCAAAACTAAGTATGCGGGCGCTGAAACAATCAGCACTTTGAGAGTCGTATATATTGGAATCTTCTTTGAGAATATTTTTTCGCCAAGCATAAAAACGCTTGTAATTATCATAAAGAAAGTAAAGCCCATAATACCGAGCAGGTACCACCCAAAAACCTCGGTGAACACGTATTTTTCAAGCTTCATCAGCCTGAGATTTGGCGAGAACAGCCACCGGAAAAAGTAAGCTATGCAGAACCATACGGTCGCAAAGAACCCGCGCTTTTCCACGCGCCCCGCATACTCTCGGTCACGGCCAAAATTATTCCGGTTGAACTTCACTAACCTTACCTTATTACATGACGATCACGTGCTCAAACGAGAAAAGACGGACAGCTGCATCGGATTTCGGCTTTTCACAGCAACACAAACCCACTATCAGACGACAAATGCGCCTTCCGGTTCAGCGAAGCATTCTACCATCGAGATGCCGGCATGCAGCTAATCACCTGAATCGCTCGTAGGGACAAACCTGCGATAACCTGTAATCTCGTATCTATGAAATGCGCCATCCTCGATTTTTTCTTCGATAACACCGAACCTTACCGATGCATGAATGATGCTGTCGTTCCCCGCATAAATGCCGACATGGCTGGGAATGCGTCTTGAATTCGCAGTAAAAACAAGATCTCCGGGTTTAAGCGCATCAGCTTCGATTTTAGCGCCGGAAGCATCCGCAAACTGAATATCGCAATCCCTCTTCAGAAGAAGGCCATTCATCCGATATACGAGATACACAAAGCCGCTGCAGTCGAAATGCTCATCGCTGGTTCCTCCCCAGAGATACGGCAGCCCGATCATCTCCCTCGCACTCGCAATAATCTTCTCGACATCAATCGAATCGCTAAGGGGATCAAGCTCCGTTAGATTCTCTGCATCCACCCAGACCACGCCTTCGAGCGTTCGAACCTGTATATCCGTTCCAAGTCTGTTAATTACAGGAAGAATCGTGCCCCTGGGCAGCAAACGAACTTCTCTGCCGTCAGCACTATCTATCGACCAAGTGTTCGCTCTTCGAACTACCGAAAGGCCGTTAACTCCGCCTAATTCAAGCTGCGCCAGTTCATGTGCGCTGATATAACCTCGATATCCTCGTTGCGCTGAAAGCTCAACCTGAATCCAGCCGTTTTTTTCTTCTGAAATAGGTATTACGGGTTCGAGGTATACGACTTCAGTAGCAAGCTTCCCATCGGGAGTCATCAAAACATCTGCGGTTTCCGATTTTACAACGGATGCTGCATCGCGGCTGTAGAAACCGTTCAGCAGGAATGCAATCGTACTTGCAGACTTCTCATACGTTCCCGCAGGTGCAGGAGTGTCCTCAGCCCACTCCCCAACCTTCGGCATCGGCGGTTTCTCTTCATCGCCATCGGCAGCCTGAATCGGCTCGTTCTTGTCTTGAAAGCTCCAATAAGCAGTGACTCTGAGCAAATAGACCGTTACAAGTGTCAGGATAACCACTGCACCAAAGACAAGGATAATCCGTCTTAAGTCGGGCTCCATCAGACCCACTCATTCCTATCTTTATTGATACTTGCGATTGCACATGGATCTCAGGCAGAAAGCGCCGTTTTATTCAGATTTGTCCAGTTCTTCATAGGCGACCGCATCCATAAGCTCATCGAGCTGATTGGGTTTCAGAATTTCAATCTCAAGCAAGTATCCTTCACCAAGTGGATCTTCGTTTATAAGCTCCGGTTGATCCTCAAGAACGTCGTTTACATTGAGGACCTTCAGTGATAGCGGAGCAAAGAACTCGCTTACCGCTTTGACGCTTTCAATCGTACCGACGGAATCCCTCGCCTCAAAGTGGGTACCAGGATCAGGCAACTCGATAAAAGTTATATCTCCAAGCTGTGACTGTGCAAAATCACTTATGCCCATCCTGTAGTTGTCACCAATCTTCGCAATCCACTCGTGCGTCTTCGAAAAATGATATTCAGGCATAACTTCCTCCAAGGATGAAAATCCCGCTGAAATATATCATAAGCATCCCTTTTGACAAGGGATTTTGCGTCCTTCACCCAGAATTCCAGGCACCAAAGCTCTCGATCAGGAAGGACGTTGGTAGAAAGGAAGCTTCACGGTCTCGACTACGATCTTCTGCCTGCGAACATCGACCTGCACCTTCGTGCCCGGTTTGACTTTATCGGGAGGAAGAAACACGAGTGCAATATTCATACCCAACGTGGGTGAATATGCACCGCTCGTTACATGTCCGATTTCCCGCCCATCCATCGAGTATACTTTCGCTCCATGTCGGGGAATACCGCTTTTACGATCGGTCACAATACCGGCGATCCGTCTCGGAATTCCTTCTTCCTTCTGCTTAACGAGATATTCCCTCCCGATGAACTCGCCCTGTTCAAGTTTAACCGTCCAGTCAAGACCTGCTTCGTATGGCGAAGTCTGCTCGTCCAGCTCATGCCCGTAGAGTGAATAGGCAGCCTCAAGCCTGAGTGTATCCCTAGCACCAAGCCCGATGGGAGCAACGTTGTATTTTTCGCCGATAGTCATAAGCGAACTCCATAGCCATTCAGCCTGGTCATTCGGTACTATCAGTTCAACGCCGCGCTCACCCGTATATCCGGTTGTTGCAACGAGCATCGTGTTCCCATGCACAGTCCTCTGGAAAACTCGAAACGGTCGCTTCTTCGAAATATCGATCCCGAAATCCTGAAGTAACTCTTCCGATGAAGGTCCTTGAACCGCAATCAATGCCGTGCGGTCGCAAGCGTTCGTCATATGAACACCGCCTAAAGGCAAATGCTCCTTGAACCAGCGGACATCCTCGTTAATTCTACTGGCGTTTATGACCGCAAGAAACTTCTCTGCCTCAAGCCAGTAAATGATCAAGTCATCAATAACGCCGCCCCCCGGTGTCGTCAGGAGCGTGTATTGACACCGCCCGGGCTTGATCTTCGAAAGATCGTTGCAAGTAATACTCTGCAAGTAATCAAATGCACCTTCACCCTCGAAGTAAACCTCGCCCATATGTGACAGATCGAACAGCCCCACCTTTGTTCTTACGATCTGGTGCTCCTCGATCATTCCCGTGTACCATACAGGCATATGAAACCCGGCGAACTCGATCATCCTCGCACCAAGCTTAATATGCTCCTCGTGAAGCGCTGTTTTCTTTAGATCGCTAATCATATCGCTTTCAATCATCATGCCAATACTCCTTACATACCCATCTCTAACCAGCCAGCTTCGCGTACAGGGATTTGACCTTCCTTACGTAGTTCTGAGTTTCCCTGTATGGTGGAACACCGCCATACTTCCTGACTGCACCGGGACCTGCATTATATGCCGCGAGAACCAAATCCAGGATGTTGGCTTTGCCCTGAAAGCGATAAAAGTCCCGTTCGAGATAACTTACACAAACATAAATGTTCTGAACGGGCTCGTAAGGATCTCGTATGCCGAAGCTCTTTGCGGTTGCGGGCATGAGCTGACCGAGTCCCATCGCACCCTTCGTGCTCGTAGCACGTGGATTGAATGCGCTTTCAGCCTCGACCAAAGCGATTACAAGCCTTGGATCTATGCCCGTATCATGACTGAATGACAAGATTGCGCGAGCAATCAAAAGTGCCAAATCGTCATCTAATCTCGGATTGAATCCCTGAATTGCATTTACATAGGCGTCCTCGATCGGCCAGGATCGAATCCGATTGTCAAGCTCGCTCATTCGCGGAAGGTGGCTGACGAAACCAGAAAGATCATCGGGGATTACCGCCTTTCCAGCCTGGCTGATAACAGATTCTCTGTCGTGCGCGATGAGGATCGCTTTGAATTTTTCCTTGAAAACCGAATAGAACCGCTCAAACGTATCGACATTTATCCCTTTTGCAGGCCCCATCCAGTACCTTGCAAGAGCGGATTTGAGCGTGCGATCTGAATATTTGGGCAGCGTCTTGGTCTCGTCAATTGCCATCCGCATTGTGCTTATCGTGTTCGGCAAATCATCCCAAACAGGCGGAGCATCAAGCTTGCCGTACGAATACACTCGCTTGAGCTCCATTACACTCGACCATTGCCGGGAAAATCCCTGCACCGGATGAAGGCTTGCCTCGGCGGCGATGAAGGCAACTGAGAAATCAAGGTCGAGACCGTATTTGCTGGAGTTGAGCTCTATCTCTTCGATAACAGCATCAATCTTCGTAGCATCCAGAGAGGGACGCGCCCATCTGACAACTTTCTGGTAGACACTCATTTCCTCTTCGCTGTCCCCGTTTTCGAGCGAGCCGGTGGAAGACATATCTTGAGCGTAAGCTGTAGACCAGGAAACAAACATCGGAGAACAAATATCAAGAATGGCAAGTGCCAATACGACGCACGAGAATAAACCAAAAAAACTGCATGCCTGCCTTGCAGGAATATATTTCACGCGTCTACCTCTGAATAATCGCTTCGCAAAAAAGCATCTCTCGTTTCCTTCAACGTTTTCCTGACCGACGCCTGAAGTTCCTCGATCGTTCCTCTGTTTTCGATGACGAAATCCGCATACCCGACCTTCTCACCAATCGGCATCTGGGCATCAATCATCTTGACGGCTTCAACGTCGGATATCCCGTCGCGTACACACAGCCGCCTGACCATCTCGCGGACATCCGACGCCACAACCCATATGACATCGACCATCTCAGTGATGTTCGCTTCGATGAGCAGAGGTGCAACGATCACCAGATCTTCATGCGACGATCTGCTCACAGCGATTTGAGATCTGAGTACCTCGATAATCATCGGGTGAAGGATGGACTCCAGCCGCATCCGATCGCTTTCGGATGAAAAAATGATTCGGGCAAGCTTCTTCCTGTCAAGAGTTGCATCGCCCTTGAGAATGGATTCGCCGAATACTCGGACAATTCCTTCGAGTGCCTTGCTGTCTTTTGCAACGATCTCGCGGGCAATCTCGTCCGCGTCCACAACACGGACACCCATTTGTTTGAGAGTATCCGAAACAATGGACTTGCCGCAGGCGATTCCCCCGGTCAGCCCGATGATCATCCCCTATTCACCTGCCGCATTCTCACCGGAGCCGTCCGATTCTTCATTTTCGGAATCCGACTTGCTTTCAGACGCTTTCACGTCTGAAACGTTTTCGGGACCGTCACCGTCGGAATCATCGGCTTTTTCATCAGACGCAACATCCTCGGTTGGTATAGTGGTCACAGCCTCTTCAGCGGGTGCTGCTTCTTCGTCTTTTTCCTCCGATTTTTCGCTCTCGCCGACTTCTACCGCAGCATCGACTTTCTTCTTCTTGGAAACAGGCTTCTTCTTCGTCACCTTTTCCTTCGAAGAATCATCCTCATCCTTCGATGCAGGTTTTTTGATCTTGGCTTCCGCTTCAAGTTTAGGCTCTTCGCCTTCTGCTTTTACTTCTGCAATATCGACCTTCGCGGTATCTGCCGGTGCATCGGCTTTCTTCTTCTTGGAAACAGGCTTCTTCTTCGTCACCTTTTCCTTCGAGGAATCGTCATCATCCTTCGATGCAGGTTCTTTGATCTTGGCTTCCACTTCAAGTTTAGGCTCTTCGCCTTCTGCTTTTACACTCGCCACAATCCCACTCTTGGCAAGGACGTCCCCAAACGTCATCGCAACCGCTGTTGGCTTCGCGTCCTCCGCAGAAACCCTTATATGCGCTCCTCCATCCTCTGCATACCTGTCGAGCGTTTGGCGAATAGAGAGCTTGATTTTGCGGCGCGCCGGATCGATATTGATTATCTGTGCCTTGACGACATCGTCAAGCTCATGCACACTGCTTGGATGATCGATCCGCTCATGCGAAATTTCACCGATAGGAATGAACCCCTCGAAGCCTTCAGCGATCGTGACTACCATTCCAGCATTATTGATCTCTTTTACCTTCGCATCAACGCGTTCTCCCACTGCATACTTCTCGTGTATCAATTCCCACGGATCCTGCTCAAGCGCCTTAACCGAAAGGCTGACTCGCCTGTCCCTAATATTAACGCTGAGAACCTTGACACGGACCTTTGCAGAAGGCCTGAGAATATCGGATAGCTTCTCGAACCTCGAATAAGAAACTTCGCTGATATGAACAAGACCGACAACGCTGTTCGGCAAACGCACAAATGCACCGAACTCTGTCAGATTCTCAACAACGCCTTCGTAGTCTTCACCCTCAACAATATCCAGAATTGGATCGGTATACGTTTCTTTATGAGAAAGACCGACGCGACCATTTTCGTGATCTATGTTGATTATTCTGACCTTGATTTTATCCCCGACCTTGCAGACCGAACTGGGTGCCTTGATGTGATCGTGGCTCATCTCGCTGATATGAAGAAGGCCTACGATGTGATTCGTAATTCTTACGAACGCGCCGAAGTTGGACAGCTTCTCGACTCTGCCTTCAAGCTCAATTCCGACTTGAAGGTTCGTATATTCCTCTTCGATTTTCTTTTTCTTCTCTGCAATGATTATCGGCTTGCGCGTGAAAACGACCTTCTTGTTCTTCTGGTTGAACTCGCTGATGACAGCATCCACGTAAGTACCGATTTCCGGAGGCTTGTTGAAATTCTTCTCATGAATGAAACCGGATGCAACACGGTATGCTTCGGCAAGAAAGCCGTTGTTCACCTTTCGTACGATCCGTACATTGATAATCTGCTGTGAATCAAAATCCTTCTTGACCTTGTTCCAGCCGCGTTCAAAATCGAGCGCTCTTTTCGAAAGGTGAAATATGCCTTCTTTTCTTCCAATAATTTTGGCTTCGATTTCCGATCCTGTATCCAGCTCCGGAATATCATCGGGGATAATTTTGTTGTACGCGAGAATCGCTTCGCTCTTTGTGCCGATATCGACGAAGATGCCTTCTTCGCTAATCTGCACAACCTTGCCTTTTACCGTGCTCCCTACCGAGTAATCCCCGGCCATACTCTGATCCAATAACTCTTCAAACTTGTCAACCACAACAACATCCTCCAACATCAACCAGACGAAAATTCCCTAAACAGATGATTCTACCATTA
>JAGGVC010000082.1 GCA_021158185.1 bacterium
TCGACGAACTCCTTGAAAATCTCGTCGAGCACCTTCTCGTACGTGCGCTTCTTCGGAAGCTCGATCTCAAGTACCTTCGCCTTCGATACGACCTGATCGAGCGTGGCCACTTCGCTCATCTCGACACTTGCATACTTCCGCATCGCATCGGCGAACGTTATGCGCGCAAACGGCGGCGCAAACGACAGCTTGTGCTCGCCGAACCCGAAATCGTACGTGCCGAACACGCTCTCCGCGACATGCGCTATCATTTCCTCGGTGAGTTTCATCACGTCCGTATAATCGGCGTACGCCCAGTAAAGCTCGAGCATCGTGAACTCCGGGTTGTGCGACGTGTCCACGCCCTCGTTTCTGAACACGCGGCTCATCTCGAAAACCCGCTCCAGCCCGCCGACGATTAGCCGTTTCAAGTGCAGCTCGATCGCGATACGCATGTACATATCCTGGTCTAGCGCGTTGAAGTGCGTGCGGAAAGGTTCGGCTGTGCCGCCCTCAGCGACTTCGTGGAGCATCGGCGTTTCCACTTCGAGGAAGTCGCGCGAATCGAGGAAGCCGCGGATCTCGGAGCGGATCCGGTTGACTTTTTCGAATCGGTCGCGCACGTCCTCGTTCACGATGAGATCGACGTACCGCCTGCGGTAGCGCGCCTCGATGTCTGTCAGCCCGTGGAACTTTTCGGGAAGTGTGCGGAGAATCTTGGAAAGAAGCGTGAATTTCCTTACGCGTATCGAGATTTCGCCCGTCTTCGTTTTGAAAACTTCGCCTTTGACGCCGATTATGTCGCCGAGATCGAGTTTCTTGAATAGCTGATATGCGGTCATCTCACGACAAGGCATATCTTCGGCCACGTCGTCTGGGCGCGGCACGCCCTCGCCCCATTCGTAGCCAACGTCGTCGCGCGTGAAGTAAAGCTGGATCCGCCCGGTCTTGTCGTGCAGGTCGGCGAACCCGGCCTTGCCCATCACGCGCTTGGTCATCAACCTGCCCGCAACCGACACGGATTTACCTTCGAGCGAATCGAAGTTCCCTGTTATGCCCGCCGCCATGTGATCGCGCTCGAACCGCACCTCGCCGTAAGGCTCAAGACCTCCCGCGCGCAAAGCAGCAAGCTTCTCAAGCTTGACCTCGTCCACGCCTTCCGGCATCGCATCAGCATTCTCAGAATTATCCGCCATTACCGTTCCTTTTTACCAATCTACAACTGGCGACCTGCAAAGCCGCAAATGCGCACATTCCGCAATGTGAATAGACCGACGGGCGCGCGCGGCCGCACATCAGGAAGTGTACATTATACATTCCGGCGAGCGTTTGCCGCCTGCGGCACTGCGGAATATCACTCCGCGCTTCTTAATCTGGCAAGCTCCATCGCAAGCTCGGTGACGCGCTCCCAGTCGCCGTCACTCTCGGCATCGGCGATCGCGCGCTCGATTTCGGCAACGGCTTTCTTTTTCTTCAGTCCGATCAGCCTCTTCACGCGCTCCATAAAGTCCTGCTGGTGCGGAAAAATGGCCTTATCCGTAAGAATGCCGTAAAGCTCGCCGATCCCCTCAACATGCTCGCCAAGTTCGAGTATCGCGGCATCCCACGTTTCAGGCTCGCCGCCCTTCGAAACAATATCCCAGGTTGCGCGCGCCGCGGGTATCGAAAAATCGTCCGCGATCAGGTATTCGAGCGCTGTATTGAGCAGATTCGGTGCGTGAATAATCGCAGCCAGCACTCCCGCCTCGATCTTGAGCCGCGGATTTCTTAGAAGCTCGCGCGAACTCGAATCCGTGCTTTCCACCGAATCGCCGCGCGCGCGCGGTGCATAACCGATCAGCGCATCTGCGAGCTTCTGGTCGATGCCGAGCCTGCCTGCAATCGTGCGGATGAAATCGTCCCGCACAAGCTCCGGCGCCGCACGCACGATGGGCTTGAGCGTTTCGATCCACGCTTCCTTCTCGCGGCTCGTTGCGGACGCGTGCACCCCCAGATGATCGAGGAGAAACGTCACCGGATCCGTCGCTTCCTCCACCCGCTTACGATACGCATCCGCGCCCTCGGACTTGATGAAATCGTCAGGATCGGTCTTTTCAGGCATCGCGATGATGCGCGGCAGTGCGCGCTCGCGCAGGATGATGCCCGCGGTGCGGATCGCTGCGTCGCGCCCTGCATCGTCGCCGTCCATCGAGATGACGATGTCCTTCGTATGGCGGAAAACGATCCTCAGATGCTCCTCGGTCATCGCCGTGCCGCAGGTTGCTATCACATTTTCGAATCCCGCCTGCACGAGCGCGAGCACGTCCATATAACCCTCGACGAGTATGACGAACTTGTGCTCGGAGATCGCGCGTCTCGCGGCGGACAGCCCGTAGAGCGCGTTGCTCTTGTTGTAGATCGCCGAATTCGAGCTGTTGATGTATTTCGCGGGATGATCGTCGAGCGCGCGCCCGCCAAACGCGATGATGCGCCCCGATGAATTCGAAATCGGGAACATCAGCCGATTGCGGAACGCATCTATAAGTCCCGTGCCGTCGCGCTTCTTGTGCGATAGCCCGGCCGCGATCAGGTCATTCTCTCGCGCGCCTTTCTTGAGAAGCTCGTTCGACAGCGTATCCCATCCGCTCGTTGTCGCACCGAGCTTGAATTTCTTTATCGTTTCGTCCGAGATGCCGCGTTTTTCGAGATATCCCTTTGCACCTTTGCCCATCGAAGTATTGAGAAGTATGTTGTGATAGAACGATGCCGCCGCCTCGCACGATTTATAGAGCGCTTCACGCCCTTCGGCGCGCACTGCGCGTTTGCCGCCCTTCTTCATTCCGGGGTCTGGGATGCCATACTTGTGGCCGAGGAATTCGAGCGCCTCGCGGTATTCGAGGTTCTCGATGGTCATTATGAACTTGACGATGTCGCCGCCCTGCTTGGTCGAAAAGCAGTACCACACGCCCTTGTTCGAGTCGATGTTGAAGCTCGGACGGGTCTCCTGCTTGAACGGCGACAGGCAGACGTGCTTGCCTGGGCCGGAGGGCTTCAGCCGCGAGTATTCGGACACCACATCCGCGATGTCAACCCGCGCCCGAATTTCATCCGCCCAAGACATCACGCTGATTATAGCGAACGCGGTGGAAATGCGCGTCGTTGCCCCTAATGGCTTATGTTACATATTTTTCATCGGTGGTCGGGTATAAAACCCGCGCCCTACTCCGAAAATCTGCATTCCGCCGAATCCAAGCCGCCCGCCGAACCCACGCAACTGCTTCATCCGCCCTCGTTTGCGTTTCTTCCCAATCGAAGTTATAATTCACTGCATTCATATGCAAAATTCTTATTCTGGTGGTGATGATAATGCTTGGTCGTGTAATGGCATCCAACCGTGCGTTCCGTCTCACATTCATTCCGTTTGTACTACTCGCAATCATCCTTTTATTTGCCGCAGCGTGCA
>JAGGVC010000067.1 GCA_021158185.1 bacterium
ACCTGCATCATCTGGGAGCCCGCGGCGTAAAATCGGGATACAGTGACCAAGAGAGCGCCCTTTCGAGGGCGCACCTGCGGCCAGGAATGGCCGCTCTCTTTTTTGACAGCAAAAACGCAACGACTGGCGGGATTGGCTAGAACGCTTCGCCAAGTGCGACGAGCTCGTCGAAATCGGGAATCTCGTCCTTCATGGCCTGCTCGACGCCCATCTTGAGCGTCATCTGCGCACCCGGGCAGCCGTGACACGCTCCGTGAAGCTTAACGAACGCCTTTTTGCCCTTTATCTCCACAAGCTCGATATCGCCGCCGTCCATGTTGAGGAACGGGCGCACTTTTGCGAGCACGCGCTTGACCTTTTCCTCGAAAACCTCGGGTGGTGTGATCTCGGCTGGTTCCTCGGTGTTGGTTTCGGGGGATTTCTCGTTTACGTCAGACATAAAAACTTCTCTCCTTTCTATGAGCCGTCATCCTTGCTTTCGCCTCGAAAGTCCTTCGGCTGGATGCCCTTGAGGAAGTCCATGAACTGATCATGGTCGAATTCGCCTAAAGAGCCGCCTTCGCCGTCCGGTGAATCGGAATCGGAAATCTTGATCTCGTAGAGAAGCGTGTTCTCAACGTAAATCGGAACACCTTTCCTAAGCGCAATGGCGATACCGTCCGATGGTCTGCAATCGATGGCGATGCTCCCGCCGTCGCGCTCGATCACCATTTCCGCGAAGTAGGTCTGGTCTTCGATACGGTTGATCTTGAGCATTCTCGGCGCAACATCGAGCGTATCGAGAATATTCACGAGCAGATCGTGAGTGAGCGGACGTTCGAGGGATTTGTGTTCGAGCGCCATCTGAATGCTGATGGCCTCCATATCCCCGACCCAGATGGGCAGGAAAAGCTCCCTGCTCTCGACGTCACGGAGTATTACAACGGGTGATTTGTTGTAAACGTCGATCCTTACGTCCATTACCGTCACTTTGTTCAAAGCCATAGTGACCCATACCTCAATAACTCACCGCATGAATTGTATCCCGACTACCCCGTAACGTCAAGAACACGTACAAAGGCATCGTGTAAGAAACATTATTTCACATGTTGCCGGCTTTCATAAGAATGCCAACTTCGTGCTTGGACAGCTTCCTAATCTCGCCCGATTTGAGGCCTGTCAGCCTTACGCCGCCGAAATCCGTCCTGACGAGCCTCTTCGCGATATACTCACGTGCGCCGAGCATCCTGCGAATCAGCCGATTCCTGCCCTCGGTCACCGTAATATCGTACAGGCAGCTTTTCGGATTATCCCGCACAAAGACGAGCGCGTCGAATTTCGCAAGCCCGTCCGAAAGCTCGATGCCTGCCTGAAAGGATTCGGCATCCTCCGTCGTAATCCTGCGATCGAGACTCACGCGGTAGGTTTTCTTTGCGCCTGCGGACGGGTGCATCAGCTTCATCGCAAGTGAGCCGTCGTTCGTCAGAATCAGAAGCCCCTCGCTCCGTCTATCCAGCCTACCAACGGGTTTGACCGCCTCTTTGACATCGAGCTTCCTTAAACAATCCGCGACCGATTCGCGCCCCTTCTCGTCCTTCATCGTCGTGATTACGCCTCGCGGCTTGTAAAACGCGTAGTATGCAAGCTTCGACTGTCTGACGGGCTTTCCATCAAGAGTGATCTTGTCCTTCGCGGGATCGATCCGTGTTGCAAGATCGGTGACGGTTTCGCCGTTTACCGCAACGCGCCCAGAGGTAATGATCTCCTCGACCGCTCGCCGGGATCCAAGCCCCGCACGCGCGAGCGCGCGGTTTATCCGCATCGTCGCGCGCGCGGCGCGCGCACCATCGCGCATTTCACCATCCTGTTTCTCAGAACGCCCCACGGTGAGAGTTTAACACTGTATTTGCGCAAAAATCGGGAGGAAAATACCGGAACGCACATTGTCCGGTATCGCTGCAATGAAAAAAACCGCTACAGGTGCTCTTCCGGATCGATGTTGCATAGTTTGATAAGCGCACGCTCTATTCCGGCCATATATTCACGCGGGAGAACGCCCAGATGTTTCTCAAGTCTTCTTACATCGAGCGTCCTGAGCTGGTAAACAAGAAAAGCTGTATCTTTGTTGAGACCGCCTGTTCCAGCAGGAACAAAAATGTTGAAGGGATAGTCGCGAGGTACATTTTCCTTTTTTGTTCCCGGAATAACTAAACACAGATTTCTGGATTCGGCAAGTGCTTGAATACTAACAACTACAATCAGCCTTTTGCCGGTCTGTTCATGACCAATAGTAGGTGTGAGATCTGCCAGATAAACTTCATTCTTCTTTACTTTGCGTTGCATAATCCGAAAAATCCTCGCCTGGATCGAGCCCGTCAGTCAGCGCAGCGTCGAATTCCTTGTCTATTTGCTCATCAACCCGCGCCAGATCGGGATCTCCTGCGCTGTCACCCAGTGATTTTTCAAATGCGATCGTTTCCTGTTCGCGCGCGTATCTGCGCAAGGCACATTGAAAAAGCTCCGAGCGCGAATTTATTCCCGATCTGCGTGCAAGCTCCTCCGCCCTCCTTAGAAGTTCCCGCGGAATGCTCACAGTCGTTCTAACTTTCCGGTCAGATTCCATCAGGGAAAGTATACCCTAATTATGAAGGAGTTCGCGTGGTGACTGAAATAACACACATCACAATGCGGCCAAGAGAGATTCAGTGCGCGCTACTCGTATCTCAGGGCTTCTATCGGATCGAGTCGGGACGCCTTGAATGCCGGATAGACGCCGAAGAAAATGCCGATGAGTGAGCTTACGAGGAGCGTTAAGAGGATTATGGGCACCGGCAGATGCACGTTCCATTCGGTGTTGAGCATACTGCCGAGCCATTTTGCAACGCCGAATCCCGCGCCGATGCCGCCGAGCAGGCCGAGAATGCCGCCCATGAAAGTCAAGACAACCGCCTCGATCAGGAACTGCAGAAGGATGACGACGCGCCTCGCGCCGAGCGCCATCCTGAGCCCTATTTCGCGCGTGCGCTCGGTCACGCTGACGAGCATAATGTTCATAATGCCGATTCCGCCGACGAGTAGGCTTATTACCGCGATCACGCCGAAAACCGTCACGAGTCCGTTAACGAAAGTGTTGGCGAAATCCAGGATGTCGCTGATGAACATAACCTGGAAACTGTCCATCGAGGGATCCGTGACTCGGCGCTGCTTGCGAAGTACTTTTTCCACGATCGCCTTCGCCTCATCCATCTTCGACATATCGGCGACCTTGATCTGGATGTACGGGACTTTCTTACTCCCGTAAAACCGCGACTGGACAGTTGTATAGGGGATCAAGACACAGTCATCTATGCTCTGTCCGCCGAAACCGCCGCCTTTTTCCTTGAGTGTTCCGATGATCGTTACGGTCTGGGTGCCGAAGCTCTCCCTGGTTATCTTTATCTTCTTTCCGATCGGATCGACAAGCTCCGGGAAAAGTTCATCGACTACCTTGGAACCAAGCACACCTACGCGGCTTCGTGCGGATAGATCGCCGGGGTCGAACACGCGCCCCCTGTCGAGCTTGAGCCCGAAGTTCCGAAGGAAGTTTTCATCGCTTCCTTCCACCACTACGAATTTGTTGTTTTCCATGTACTTGGCGGTTCCGCCCACCTCGTAGGCGGGACTTACGCTAAGGAAAAGCTCCCCTCCCGCCTTTTCGAGCGCAGTTACATCGTCCATATCGAAAAGGCGCGCTCTTACAGTCGTACTGCTCTGTCCTGCGCGCCTGGGCGGATCAGGTATGGCAAACATTACATCGTTGCCCATCCCAGCGACTTGGCCTGCGAACATCATCTTGAGTCCTTCACCGAGAGATACGATGCTTATGACCGCAAGTACGCCGATCATCAGGCCGAGAAGAGTGAGAAGGCTTCTTGCCTTGTTCATCATCAGATTGCGCCACGCAATCGTGAAATTAACTAGAAGAACGGTCATTCCATACACTCCGCTTCACATTTCGTAAAACGGTAAAGCCTGAAGCAATTCCTGCCTAAAAATGCTATCCGAAACACGGGAACGCCATGCGACCCGCCAAACAGCTCAAAAAGCCAGATTACACAGGCAGATCTGCACCTCTTGCAATCTGCGATTCCTTCACTATTCAACCTTAACCTGTCCGCCGAAGCTCTTCGTAGTACTTTGCGGTACATCCTCGACCATCACAAGCTCGCCCTCTTCAAGACCTTCCATAATCTCGGTGTTGTCGTAGTCCGTTACTCCGAGTTTGACCTCGCGCTTCTCCGGCTTCACACGGCCCTTTGCATCTTCGCCCTTGACGTACACAATCGTGCCGAGTTCGTCATCGGTGCGCACAACATCGTACGGCACAAGAACTACGTCAGTCACGGTATCCGCGATAATCTCGACCGATGCAGTCATCGCGCTCAGAAGCCTTCTGTCGCTGTTGTCCACCTGGACGATCACGGTGAAGCTTGTAACACCTCCGGCGGATTCGCCCTGCTGGAAGACGTTTTCGACTACGCCCTCGAACTGCTCAAGCGGGTAGGCGTCCACCTCGACAATGACTTTCTGGCCGATTTCAACACGCCCGATGTCGATTTCGTCAACGCTCGCCCGAATCTGCACAAGCGTAAGATCGGCAATCTCACAGAGAGTCGTGCCCTCGCCAAACGAGCCTGTGCTCGAAATGACCGTATCGCCCACTTCGACATATTTCGCGAGCACGGTTCCCTTGATCGGGCACTTGATGATGGCGTCGCCCATATTCTTCTGTGCTTCCTCAAGCGTGACACGAGCCATCTGAAGACTGATCTCGGAGGCCTTGATATCTTCGGGGGAAACCTCGCTAATCTGGAGTTCGAGCTGCGCCTCGGCTTCGGCGAGCGCAAGCTTCGCGTTTTCCACGCCGCGCTTTGCATCGTTATACTCGTGCTCTGTTGCGTATTCCTTCTTGTAAAGCTCCTCGATGCTCGCAAGATATTCCTCGGCCTTTTCGAGCGCGAGCTTCGCCGTCTCAACGTTCGACTCAAGCGAGACGAGCGTTCTCTCGTTCGCTCCCTTTTTGAGCTGATCAAGCTGCACTCTGCGAAGTCGCTCGTTCAGTTGCGCGCTCTTTAGATTCAGCCGCTGGTTGGACTGGTCGAGCTCGGCGATCACATCGCCCGGGACGACGTCTTGGCCCTCCTTTATGTAGAGCATCTCGATCTTGCCGCTCGCTTCGCTTTTGATCCGAACGCGGGTCTTCGGCTCGACCATCCCGGTCGCTTTTATCGTAAGCTGGATATCGCCGCGCTCGGCAGGGGCGAACCGCTCGTCCTCCTTCGCCTCTTTCGACGTATCGTCCAAGCCCTGATACTTGCTTGCGAAGTACGCCGTCAGGACGGCAGCTACGATTACTGCAACAAAAATTACTATTCGTACAGATTTGCTCATGACTATTCCCGGAAATATACAGGGCCATCAAGGCGCCAGTAGTAACATATCAGATAACGCCTTCCTTCTATATTCCTTCAATCACATTTGCGAAAATTGCACACATAGGACGTTCGCATGTCGGGTTAGCCCCGGATCGCACCGCCTTTACATTCCCGGCGGGCGGAACTTTGCCTGCAGCGCAAATGCACCTATCGCAATCAACAAGCCAATAATGATGTAAACAACCGTGACCGTAATCGATTGTGATTTGCGGTTGCGAAGCCCGTACGTAATCCCAAGGATGAGAAGCCACCACGACCAGACCGCGAAGATATCGTATACGGAAATTAGTCTCCCTGCAATTCCCTCCAGCGGTAAGATCCTTCCTAGCGAAATCGTCCACGGAATCATCGCGTCGATGAAATCATCGTAGCTTGCGACTATGGGAGTCTGCGAGAGGGAGTAGATCGCGCTAATCAGACCCGTAAAAGCAGTTGGCAGCCAGGCAAACGCCACGATCGAGTAGAGCTTTTTGAAATCAACATTCTCGAGCATAAATGTGCCGAGAACGAAGATGATCGCCGCTCCGATGAGCCAGCCGAACATCAAGCTAAAGGGTGAAAGAACAATGGCGGCATACTGGCCGATGGCTGCAATGTTGCCGGCGGAGGATTGAGCTCCAACGCCCATTAGCTCGTTAAACTGAGCGCGTGCATCCTGGCTGTAGCCCATGGCTAAAACGCCTGAAATAACGGTGATAACCGTCCCGAACACCAGCGGTGTGAGCCAGTCGTTGTGGTAGTAGATGTTCTTGAATACGCTCGACGGCTCGACGAAGATGTTTATGAGCTTCGCAAAAAAGCCCATCTTCGGCGGCACTTCATTCACAGGAGGACCGGAAGGAACAGGTGCTCTCGCCTCCGCTGATTCGCCTTTAACCTGATTCTGAATTCCTTCATCTCTCCCTTCAACCATAATCTCCTCCAGACCCTCCTCGACCGAAGCCATTATACACGTGAGGCTGACGGATAAGAACTGAAAAAGTAATCGATCTGCCTTGTCGCAGTCATATCTACGATGCGCTTTTCGCGTGGAAAGTTCCATTTTGCGAGTGATGATGGGAGTTTTCTGAAATGCAGATTTTTACTTGAAAGAACTCTCCTTTCGCGGCAAACAACTGAAAATCGGTCATCCCGCATCATTACTAGGTTCACAAGCCTTATCGTCGGTTCCCGGCGACTGTGAACCTCACTTGTGTTGAGTAGAATTCAGCTAGAGAATCGGTCTCGATTCTTTTGCGGGATATTCAGAAAAAAACCGCTATAATAGTTCTGTGGGAGGAATCGTAACAAACCTGTATGACGATATCGATGACGCTTGGCGCTATGAGTGCGATTACAGCAGCTACAAGGATGACTTACCGCTGATCCTGGAGCTGTCGGAAGAAGCTCAAGGGCCGGTGCTGGAGCTGGGTGCGGGAACAGGGCGCGTCGCCATTCCGCTCGCACGAAGGGGTATAAGGGTCACTGCACTCGAATCGAGCAGCGGTATGACGGATCTTTTAGAGAAAAAGCTCGCTTCTGAAGACCCGAATGCTCGTAAAAACCTGAAAATAATCAAGGGCAATATGAGCACTGCGCACTTCGATACAAGATTCAGCCTGATTATTCTATCCTTCAATTTCCTGCAGCTGATTACGTCCCGCAGGGAAAGGATCGAGCTTCTCCGCCAGTGCAGGCATTCCCTTGTAAACCGCGGCAGGCTGTACATCGAGGTTGCGTTTCCGCACGAAGATTACATCTGCGGCGGGCGTGTGAAAAGAAAGTACATTAAAACCTTCTACGACCGGAACAGACGCCAATGGGTTGTGCTCTTCCAGAGCCACGAGTACCTTGCACCTGTGCAGGAGCTTGTAATGGAGTATCTGTTCCTGTACCTGAGAAACGACGGAACCACCGAAAGCAATTCAAAGTTTGTAACTCTCAGCGTGATTTTTCCTCTCGAACTAGAAGGACTCCTCATAGAAACGGGGTTCAATATTGAAAATAATTGGGGAAGCTTTGATAAACAACCCCTGAATACACAAAGCCGCAGGATAATCGTAGTTGCGTCAAAACCATAATGAGCTAAATTTTTGTTAGACAATTTATTTTTTTTGCCGCGGATATTGCCATGGGCGATAAATTGCGCTAGTATGCAGCCCTGCTCGTCCCGACAATCTGTTCGTCGGTACGTGTGCATGGGTGGATGTATATAATTTGTTGACAAGTTGAGAGGTGGCGTCCAATCGGAGAATTGCCGCAAATCGGGAAGTTCTCCATTTAATGCGCTCTCCCAGGCATTATCAACAGGTTGTAAACATTATATTGTTGGTATGTTGAAACCGTCTTTCAAGTAAGGAGAGCCTGATGACCCGCCTTAGCGGAACAGAGATTCTGGAGCAGATTAAGGACTCCCTGAGAGATGAAATACCACGCCCCAAGTTCGAACTCCTAATCGCGCCGCTTTCGTTCGAGGAAATTCAGGACAGCAAGCTAATCTGCGGCGTAGAATCCGGAATGCTCAAGACCTGGATTGAAGAGCAGTATTCCGCAAAGATCCTCGAACATGCGAAGCGCGCGGACAACCATATCTCCGCCGTGGAGTTTGCAGTAATAGCCTATCCATTCAGATCGTTCACCGGCTCCGCGATGCCTGACTATGCTGTTGCGGACGAGGACGCCGCTCCGGTCGCCGAGAAACCAACTCTCAATCCCCGATTTACTTTCGACAACTTCGTTGTCGGCCCTGCAAACAGCTTCGCCTACAGCGCCAGCCTTGCAGTCGCCGAGCGTCCCGGATACATATACAACCCGCTTTTCATCTACAGCGGCGTGGGACTCGGCAAGACACACCTGCTCCATTCTATTGGCCACCTCGCATACAACCTTGACAGCTCGCTGTTCATCAAATACGTTACGAGCGAGAAGTTCACGAACGATTTCATCCACAAGGTACGCGGCGGGAAGATGGAGGAATTCTACGACCTGTACCGCCGAGTCGACATTCTCCTCATCGACGACATCCAGTTCCTCGCCGGCCGCACCGAAACGCAGCAGGAATTCTTCCATACGTTCAACATACTCGTCGAGCAGGGAAAGCAGGTGGTTATCTCAAGCGACCGCTCGCCAAAGGACTTGAGAAACCTTGATGACCGCCTCGTGAGCCGCTTTTCCGGCGGACTCATTACCGATATCGCAGCACCGAGCTTCGAAACGAGAATTGCCATCCTAGAAAAGAAGGCAAAGCTTGAAGGAGTAAAGCTCCCCAACGACATCAGCGTTTACATCGCGCAGAATATCACGGACAACATTCGCGACCTCGAGGGTGCGCTTATCAGGTTGCTTGCGTTTTGCACGCACAGAGGCGAGCCGCTCAATATCGAGACCGCAGAGAATGTGCTTGGCGGCATCATCGATGTCGGCAGACCGGGCGCACCGACCGATATCAACCGAATTATTGATACGTGCGCGGAGTACTTCAACATTGCAAAGAAGCTTCTTCTTTCATCAAACAGAACCAAGAAGGTCGCGTTCGCCCGACAGATTGCCATGTACCTCGCAAGAGAGCACACCAATCTTTCGCTCGCACAAATCGGACAGGAGCTCGGCAGCAGGGACCATTCAACCGTTATCTACGCCTGCGAGAAGATCCGAAGGGAGATGATCGAAGACCCTTACGTCGAAATGACCATCAAGAACCTTTCCAAGTTAATAAGCTGACTAAAATCCTGTTGGTGGACTTTGGTACATGTATATGAACTATCAACATCCCAGGGTCATGTCGTGATCTATCCAAGAAATTGTTCGTTCATGTAGAATTCTCTACCTCGCTTACCAAGAACGATTTCCTATTGTGCGCCCGTTGCATAAACGACAAAACAAGGCTCATCAACACTATCAACAAGCATATTACTCCTACATGCTTTATATATAAAGTATGATAGTGTAGAATGTGGCGTTGTTTCTTTTAACCGAAAATGTCCTAGGGAGAAGATGATGAAGTTAAGAATCGGAAGGCTTGAACTGGATAAAGCGCTCGGAGTTGTTTCGAGGGCGGTTTCTATGAAATCGCTCGGAAGCTACCAGCAATTTGTCAAGATTGCCGCATCTAGCGATGGAATCGTGAGCCTTGAAGCAACTGACGATGAGCTTTATACGCGCGTATCGATTGAAGGTTCTGTTACCGATGAAGGAGAAACACTCGTCAGCCCGCTTATATGCGATCTTGTAAGCAGGATGATTGGTGACGAAGTAGAGATTTTTAAGGAAGGAGCGAGTCTGACGGTAAAATGCGGGCGGAGTCGTTATCAGCTTGTATGCGCCCCGGCTGATCATTTTCCGAAGATAAGCGACTATAAGACTGGACAGGCAATCAATATGCAGTCATCTGTGCTCCGAGACGTGCTTTCCAAGATTACTTTCTGTGCATATAAAGGAGGAGGCGAGCGCAGCAGTTACTATACGAGCGGTGTTCTGTTCAGGTTCACACCGGAATACTTGGATGCTGTCGCGACCGATGGACACAGACTGGGCTTGAAGAAGTGCAGGGGGAAGTTTACAGAGGAGACTGTAGACGTAATGCTTCCCGCGAGCAACGCCGAGGAAATAATGAAGTTTCTCCCGGACGATCCGGAGCTTACCGTTAGTACATTTCTTTCGAACAACCAGCTTTTCCTTGAATTTGAGAACATGGTTGTCGCGTCAAGCCTCCTCGATGTGAAGTTCCCGGATTACTCCCGCGTCATTCCCTCTGAAAAGGCTACCACAGTTTCGATAGATAGAAAGGAAATGCACGATGCGCTGCGAAGAGCGATAATCGTGAGCAGGGCAAAGCAGCATAACCCCGTAGCCAGGCTTAAAACCGTCGGCGACGTGATGACGATATTTACAGATGCAACCGATGTCGGAAGCGGCGAGGAAGATCTACCGTGCGAAGTCACTGGCGATGACATCGAGATCTCTTTGAACCCCGGCTATCTCGTGGATGTACTAAGCCAGCTGTCCTGCGAAGGGATTCTCTTTTACTGGAACAGCAAGGTAACTCCGCTCGTAGTTTCAACGAGTGAAGACGAGGACTACACATACGTCGTGATGCCGATTCGAATCGAGTAAACCGCAATTCTCCAGAGCCAGAAGCCGCGGATCTATGCGGCACAATTGGGCGACTGACTGGTTTCCGGAGTATATTTGCGATGATTTCGTGTTTTCACGTGCATTTTCGTTTTGGGAGGGTAGAATATACTGTTCGTCCCGTGATGCGGAACATAAGGGATAGTGCATTTTGATTCAGAAGAGCCAAGGATTTATCTGATCCCTCCGCAGACTTTACAAATCACGGGAACGATGATAAATTGAATTTCTGCGGGCCTGAAGAATCCCGCTTTTTCGGGCGTAGAGAACCGCTTAGGGAAAAAAAATAAAGGACGCAAGACGCGTCCTGGGAGATGAAGAACTATGGCGCAAAGGAGTAAGGAAGAAACCATTTCGTCAACGCAGATTGAACGGGTTCGTTGGCTGCACCGAAAGGTTTCGGATGGCGAGTTTCCGAGTGCTCAAGGGCTTTCTGACCACTTCGGCATAAGTCTTTCAACGGCTTATCGCGATATTGAATTCATGAAGGATACTCTTGAAGCACCGCTCATTTACGATTACAAGGCAAAGGGATTCATATACTCCGATCCTTGGTCGCTGCCATCCGTGAAGTTGCGTGAAGGGGAGCTCGTTTCCATCCTAGTTATGGAGCAAATGCGCCGGATGTACGAGGGAACCACCCTTGAAAGACCGATCACGAACGCATTTGAGAAGATAACCGAGGGCCTGGTTGATCCTGTTTCCGTGGACATAAATTCTCTCGACAACATTCTCCAGTTCACCATCGAGCCTTTCCCTTCAATCGATCTCAATCTGTTCGACGCCCTCGTGGACTTTATTCGACATAGAATTACGGTGATCCTACGATACTTCAGCGGGCAAAAGGCGTATATCGTTGAAAAGAGGGTCGATCCCTACCACCTGATCAGCTACAAGGATAATTGGTACCTCATAAGCTGGTGCCATGAAAAGGAGGACCTTCGCGATTTCCTCGTCAGCAGGGTTCTCGCTGTCGAGCCCACGGGCAATACTTTCGAAGTACATCCCGACTACGATCTTGAAACACACAAGCGTGAAAGCCTTCTGTTCAGGGGCAGCGAGCGCCATATACGGATCCGTGTTGAGTTCGACAAGTTTGCGGCGCACTGGATTCGTCTGAAGCGCGTACATCCGTCACAGGAAATTATCGAGCGCGACGATGGAAGCATCGAGGTAGTCTTTACGGTTACGAGCTACGAGAACATGCTCCGGTGGGTGCTTTCGTTCGGCGAGCATGCAAGGGTGCTTGAGCCGACCGACCTGATTTACAAGGTCAAGAGGAGCGTGGACAGGCTTGCACAGCTTTATGCGCACGTTCCAGGTTTCTATGAGCAAGGCTCACGTCACCCGTCCGGTGGAATTCGCTATCATCGCGACCGCAGGGATGATCCAAGGTCGCGTACGCGCGAGTACCTGCCTCCAAGGCGGTAGGCAGTCCTGCCGATGCTGTGCTGTGAGCTGATCGAATTAAATAAAGGAATAAATGGAGCGCGGTCGTTAATGGCCGCGCTTTTCTTTTCAGCGCTTATCGCTTCGTAATACGTTCGCTACTCATCTAAATTCCCGTCATCGAACACGGACTTTATGTTCAGAAGGTGTTCTGCCGCCACGATCTTCAACGCACCCTCCGGGCAATCGTCCACGAACCACTGCCAGTGCTGTATCGCCTGTTCCATTCTGCCCGTTTCCTCGCACGCGCGCGCGATGAGAAAGCGCGCTTCGCGGTGGTAGGGATCAAGTTCGAGTGCGCGTCCAACGTCGGCCAGTGCGCCTTCGGGATTACCGTCCAGGTAAGCTGTAAGCGCTCTTAAGAAATAACCGTCGAAGAACTCCTTGTCGAGCATGATCGAGCGTCCGAAATGTTTCTTCGCTCTTTCGATATGGCCAAGATATTCCTGAGTGTAGGACGGTTTCTCGATCTCTGCGGCTTTGAGCGCTCTTACGGCAAGCTCTAGCTCGATCAGTCCCATCTCAAGTGCACCCTCTGCGCCTGGGATCGTAGATGCAACGACTCCCGCATAATCGAGTTCGCCTGCAAGCCTGAGCATCACTGAGTATTTCTTGGCTTCCGAGGAACTGAGTTCATGCTCCGGATTTTCCTTCAAAGCGGCTTTCCAGCCACAGAGCGAGCCGAGAATATAGGCTTCCTCGAACAGGTCTTCCATCCATACATCTGCAGGCGGGGCAAAGCCCGTGAAAAGGAGCTGCTCTGCTGTCAGACTCGACCGGCTGAATCGTTTATTGAAATCAAAGCTGCCCGACAAAAGAAAGTTGAACCTGTAGGGCAGGCTGGCCGCATAGCGCTTCAGATTATCGTATGCATACTGCGCCGCCGTATATTCTTCAAGTTCGTAGAGGTAATTCGCGAGCGTTCTGAGGATATATGGATCTCGGCTGGCGTTGAATGCGTCAACGTATGCATCGACAGCATCGGATGCACGCCCGGCCTCGCGGTAAAGCTCTGCGAGGACTATGAAGGTGCTTTTTCCCGATGCGTGCGCGTTTTCATCTTCCAGAACATCGATCGCGCCCGCGATGTCGCCGCGCGCATGCTTGAGGCGTGCATCCCAAAGCGAAATCGACTCGTATTCCGGCGCCACTCTCCTGGCCTCTTCGAGCTTCCGCCCTGCACCGTCCAGATCACCTGTGTCGTATCGCTCGATCATCCGTCCGAGTGCCATAGCCGCCCGAAATTCCTTCATACCGCGGCAGACGAACAGGGGTTGAGCGGTTTTATCAAGCCTGCTTCGTGCAAACAGGCTGTACCAGTGGTGCTTCGCGTATGCGGCTGCGAATTCCCTCGCAGATTGCAGTCGCCAATCGTCGTCATCATTGCTGTAGTAATACCATTCGGCGGAAAGACCGACTTCCGTGCCTCCGAGCGAGTAAACCTGTGTCAGCCGACTGATGTGCCCTTCAGCTTCCTGCGTACTGATCGTCGTGATCATTAGCGGCCAGGCGTTTCCAGGTTCGAATACAGCCGAAAGCTCCGGCAGCATAACGCTGCCCGTAACGATGAAAAACCCGAAAGGTCCTTTCTTAGGAATCGTGAAGGAAGCTGTATACACGCCATCTCCGGCAATTTCATCGGGAGAGCCTCCGTCGTCGAACGCCTTTATGAATCCTTTCTTAAAAACTCCCCCGTTCACAACGACTCGCAGGCTTCCTGCAAGCTCCGGATAAGGCGGAACGTTCACCGGTAGCTCGATCACAAGCTCGTTTCCTTCCCGCACAATCATCTCCGAGAGCTTGATGGGCATCAGATCGAAGAAATGCGGATAAACCCAGGCTGCATCGCCTTCATCCGTAAGCTCTACATCGCAGAGATATACCGTGTAGTTGTCGAGGTCGGCGAAAAATATCGGTACTGTGATGCTTGCTGCCGCATCCTCTGTGCCTTTATGCCCGATCTCAAGCTCAATCTCGCCTGTCCTGATATCGATTTTGGTCTTCGTTTTGGTCGTTATCCCGAAAAGGTTCAGCCCCGCTTTCCATTTCAGGCTTCTCCTCCCCAAATATGCCCTGATGGCGAATGTTCCATCATCTGCGGTAATGGCTTCGGACATGCTGTCCCGGTCGAGTCTCGTCGCGACCCTGATGCCGGAGATCGGTTCGCCGGTTGAGCCTATTACTCGCCCGCGCACCATCCCAAGGGCTTCGCGGGCCGTTGATTCCGGCGTGAAATGAATGAATGCGGCAAGAGCAAGTGCGGTGCACAATAATAGCCTCGATATCTGAGATCTCATATTTCTGCTAACCCTCATTACGTAAATACTCTAGGGCTATGAATTATACCGTTAATCCAAGAACATCGCGCAAGCCCAACGGCGGAATAGATTCAAGTAGCATCATTTTTTCGGATAAGAGATGTAAAAAATGCATGATTTTTGCCTCCAGGGTATTGCATTCTCCATTTCGATGTGATACAAGTATGATTCCAACCAGGGACGGATGGGAGTATATCCGGGTTTTTGAACAAGGACATAAACAAGTTGCCAACATAAACGAAACTTGTGTTTCGTACTGTTGATAACATTCCTTCCTTGTTAGTCTGGGTCTGACTGTGAATAAGTTAGTAACAGTTTTTGTGTATAAGAGGGGTAATTCCAAAGGGCTTATTGGAAGCTCTTTTCCGGAACCCTTTTGAGGGAGACGGGGAATTATAGGATGGTCGAAAAGATGTTGATTGCTGTTAGATATTCCCTGGCCGCCTCTTGCGGGAAGAATTGATGATTGATTCCTGGAGGTTTGTGTATGCCGTTTAATCGGGAACAGTCCAAGGATGAAGCTGACAAGCGCGGCGGCTTCATACCTGCTGATACGAAGGGCGAACTTGAAATAGAGCGCTACTATACGCGGGAAGGAGCAAATCCTTACGACGACGTGGAGTGGAAGAAGCTCGACGCCCAGATTTCGAATGAAAAGGGCGAGATTATCTTCGAGCAGAAAGATGTCGAGGCACCGTCTAATTGGAGTCAGATGGCAGTAAACGTCGTCGTAAGCAAGTATTTTGCCGGCGGGGTGGGCTTGCCGGGACGCGAAACGAGCGTACGGCAGCTTGTCGGCAGAGTTGTAGATACGATTACTGGCTGGGGAGAGAAGGACGGCTATTTCGAGTCGAAGGCTGAGGCGCAGGTGTTTGGCAGTGAGCTGACCTATCTCCTTCTCAATCAGTATGCCGCGTTCAACAGCCCTGTCTGGTTCAACGTTGGTATCGAGCCGAAGCCGCAGTGCAGTGCTTGCTTCATAAACAGCATTGAGGACAGTATGGAGAGTATCCTCAAGCTAGCCAGAACAGAGGGGATGCTTTTTAAGTACGGCAGCGGTGCCGGTACTAATCTGAGCCCGCTTCGAGCATCGAAAGAGCGTCTGCAGGGCGGTGGTTTCGCGAGCGGTCCCGTGAGCTTCATGCGGGGTTACGACGCGTTCGCAGGCGTTATCAAAAGCGGCGGTAAAACGCGCCGCGCAGCCAAGATGGTGATGCTCGATATCGATCATCCCGATATCGAGGAGTTTATTAACTGCAAGGCCAATGAAGAGAAAAAAGCCTGGGCGCTTATAGACGCCGGATATTCCGGAGACTATCGAGGCGAGGCATATTCGAGCGTGTTCTTCCAGAACGGCAACAATTCCGTGCGAGTGACGGATGAATTCATGCAGGCTGTGCTGGACGATAGGGAATGGCAGACGATTGCCCGCACAACCAAAGAGCCGATGGACACGTACAAGGCCCGCGACCTGCTGAAGATGATGGCGGAGTCCGCACACCTCTGCGGCGATCCCGGAATCCAGTTCGATACTACGATCAACGATTGGAATCCATGCTCGAAATCCGGGCGCATAAATGCGTCCAACCCGTGCAGCGAGTACATGTTCCTCAATGACAGCGCGTGCAACCTTGCGAGTTTGAATCTCCTGAAATTCGTGGATGCGCGCGGCGAATTCGACGTTGACGGCTTTATCCATGCTGTTCGCATTATCTTCACGTCCCAGGAAATAATCGTTGACAACGCGAGCTACCCGACGGAGAAGATAGAGGCCAACAGCCACAAGTTCCGCCCGATCGGACTTGGCTTTGCAAATCTCGGTGCTCTTCTGATGAGTATGGGACTGCCTTACGACTCCGAGGAGGGACGGCAGTTTGCGGCTGCGGTTTCATCGCTGATGGGCGGCTCGGCATACCTTGCAAGTTCAGAGCTTGCATCTCGCATCGGGCCTTTCTCTGAGTACGAAAAGAACCGCGAGCCGTTTATGCGCGTCCTTCGCAAGCACCGCCTTGCCGGCCAGCAGATCGATGCAAAGCTCGTTCCTGATTATATACTCGCAGCAGCGCAGCAGGTTTGGGACGATGCGATCCGAATCGCCGAAGTCGGCGGATTGCGCAACGCCCAGGCGACCGTGATTGCGCCCACAGGTACGATAGCGTTCATGATGGATTGCGATACGACGGGCATAGAGCCGGAAATGGCGCTTGTCAAGTACAAGAAACTCGCCGGCGGAGGCATGCTCAAGATCGTGAATCACACGGTCCCACGCGCGCTCCAGAAGCTCCATTATGAGACGAAGGAGATCGAGGAAATCGTTGCATTTATCGACGATAACGATACGATCGAGGGAGCGCCGCATATCAAGGAAGAGCATCTTCCGGTGTTCGACTGTGCATTCCGCCCGATGAAGGGCGAGAGGGCAATCCACTACATGGGCCACATAAAGATGATGGCGGCGGTGCAGCCGTTTGTCTCGGGCGCAATTTCCAAAACCGTCAATATGCCAAGCAATGTGACTACAGACGACATCGCGCGGGTTTACATCGAGGCCTGGAAGCTTGGACTGAAGGCGATCGCGATTTATCGTGAGAATTCGAAGCGAAGCCAGCCATTATCTACTTTGGCCGATGATGAAGACAGGAAGCTGGAACCAAGGCCGATCAGGCGCAGGCTTCCGGACGAGCGAGCGAGCATCACCCACAAGTTCAGCATCAACGCACACGAGGGCTATATAACCGTCGGTATGTACGAGGACGGACAGCCAGGAGAGATTTTCATCGTGATGGCCAAGGAAGGCTCTACGATAAGCGGGCTTATGGACACGATTGCGACGATGACCAGCATTATGCTCCAGTACGGCGTGCCCCTAAAGGTTCTCATATCGAAATTCTGTCATACACGGTTTGAACCGAGCGGATGGACGAACAACAAGGAGATCCCGTTCGCAAAGAGTATCGTGGACTACCTCTTCCGGTGGGTTGCGCTCAAGTTTCTCGGCAAGGAGCACATGCCGGAAAACGGCGATGAAAAACCCGGAACGGACGGAGAGCCTTCAGTGGATATCCTGCAGGCCGGGCTTCCTCTTGGCGAGGGAACACTCGAAGCTCGCGAGGTCAGTGTTTTCAATTCACAAGCTGCAAGTTCCACCTGTCCGGAGTGCGGCTCGATAATGATTCAGACGGGCAGCTGCCACACCTGTCCGAACTGTTTATATAACGAGGGTTGTGGCTAGGTTGCTGTAGAAGATACAGCCTTGAGCGCGGCGAACGTGCCCAATCTGCTGTATCGCCGGTTTGATTTTCCGCATAGTGCGGGGGGTGATAAATCGGCTGAAGTTTGTAATCGGGGAAAGTCGGTGATTCCGAAGGAACTCGACGCTTAAGTAGCGGATCACCCTGGTTGGCTGGACTATCAGCGAAACCTGCCGTGATGAGCAGGATGTTCGATAAGGAATCCGGATGCACAGCATTTGGATTATATGAAGCCATTCATCGAAGGATCGCTTATCCTTCGCCTTTACCCCATACCACCGGGGGCTCCCCAAAAACCGGGAGCCCCTTTTTTTTGGCGATATTCCTGTTATAATTATTCAACCCCGATGGCGCATTAAAATATGGAGGTGTCTATGGCGCGTTTTGACAGGCAAATGACCGAGATTATCAAGAAGCTTGGAGATAGACTTGAGACTTTGGTGAAGGAGATTGATTCCTATCAGCGTGAGCAGAAGAGCATTCAGGATGAGATATCCGATTTTGAGGAGTTTCAGGGCAACGCCGGTGATTTACTGCCGGATATCCTGAGGATTGCGCGAGACCTGGATGTAGAGCTTTCGTATCCGGGTGAAGACGAGTTTGAATCACTGAAGAATAGAGAATCCGAGCTTTCTTCAAAGATCGAAGAACTGGAAAGTGAGCGTGCTTTGCGAAAAACCGATGCAGAGAAGCTTCATGCCAAATTCCCGCAAATATGGCGCCTTGCCGATATCGCGAGGGAAAATGATGAAGCAGCTTCATCAGATCAGCCGGATTATTTCTCTCGATTCAACTTGGCGCATTTTCAAGACAAAATTGCTAACCATTATGAAGACAGCTTTGCGCTGATCGTGGATGGTTACAATGCAATAGGCACAATTCCGCGGTACGATTATCGAGGCTCCGGATGTCGGTTGGGCGAGTGCCGCGACCGTCTATGCAGGGATCTCGATTTTCTTTCATCTCAGATTTCAGGAAAGATAATCATAGTTTTCGATACCGTTCATACGTACTACGAGAAAACAGTTAACGATCTCAAAATTGTATATCCGGACAACAGGCAGTCGAGCAAGCAAAGCGGAGATGACCAGATAGTTAAGCTTGTGGAAGAGCTGTCTCAGGATAGCCAGGCTGTTTTTGTTGTTACAAACGACAACGAGCTGGGCGGGCGCGTGACTGTCGTTGGTGCGAATCTACTGAAAATCGGGGATGTATTCAAGTACTGAATTGAAGTTTGCCAGATCCTGATCGATACACTTCGAGGCTGGATTCCGCCCAGGCAGAGCCGTGTATACACGATGACAGAACAGACGTTTCGCCTACTTCGTAATCGCGATCTTTAGGGCGTTTGCAAAGCGGTTGTAGTAGTTAAACTGACAGATGACGGCTATAATCTCCATAACCTCTTCATCTGTATAGTGTTTACACGCTTCATCCCATAATTCCTGAGGAAGGTCGGCTGCGTTTCGCGTGAGATGATCCGCGATCTTGAGGATCGCGCGCTCTTTTTCGCTCCAAACGGTGTCGCCATCGGGCCCGAGCACATCTTCGATTGGCGGTGCACCGTCGCCGATCGCGGTTGTTGTTGCCGGATCTGCATTCAGAAGGCCGAGCCGCTCGAACTTTTCCTCTGGCATACCGAATCCCTTTGCAAGTATGATATGGCTTGCCATGCAGTATCGGCAGGAATTGATCTGCGAAGTGCGCACTGCCGCGAGTTCCTTTTCTTGAACGGATACAGTTCCAGTGTACATAACCTTGCGGAAGTGCTCGAAGCTCGTGACCATCATTTCGAGCCTGCGGGCGTACGTGCGGAAAAGGTTCGGCACGTTGCCGCGTTCACGCAGGAAATCCTCGAACACGGCGCGGACATCGGCATCATCGGTTTCTAAAGGCAGCGGCTCGATTCTAGGCATAAAAATCACCATGTAATCACGGAATGTTAGTTTCAGAGCGTGTATTCTATCACCGGCGAGCACGGTCGCTCATTGTTTTTTACTTTGAGCAAGGTGAATCATGGTTGGGCGTGGATGGCACAAAAATGCGCGCGATTCGTGCGATCGCGCGTAAGAATGGAGCATTTTGCAGCGAAAAGCGAAAAAAAGCGTGGAAAAATAGCGGAAAATGCTATTTTCTCAGCGAAACGAGCAGAATTTGCGCGTCCGCGGGGGAAACTCCGGAAATCCGCATCGCCTGGCCGATATTGCGCGGCCTGACGCGCGAAAGCTTCTCGCGCGCTTCCTTTGAGATGTGTTTTACAGATTCGTAGTCGAAATCGAGCGGGAGTTCTGCATTTTCGCATTCATGAAACCGTTCGACATCTGCGAGCTGCCGCGCGATGTAGCCTTCGTACCTGATTTCAATCTCGACATGCTCGATTGCTTCCTTTGAAAAACGCAAAAGCGCGTGCCAGCCGTCGAGACCTGATGGGTCTAACGATTGTTTCACGTGAAACATTCCATCGATCGTCACGTGGGGCACTTTTAGCCCGTCGTACGCACTCTTGCCGCCCTTTTCACCCGCGCCGAGAGCTGCAAGCTCCGCGGGACCGAGCCTTAAATCCTTCAGGAGCGCAGAGATATCCTCGATTTCGCTTCGAAGCCTCTCGACCGCGGCCATTTTTCCATCGCTCACACAGCCGATTTCATTGCCGAGCCTCGTTAGGCGCAGCGCAGCGTTTTCGTGCCTGCAGATAAGCCTGTACTCGCACCGAGCGGTAAACATCCTGTAAGGATCGTCTACGCCGCGGGTGACGAGATCGTCAATTAGCACGCCGATATAACCCGTGTCTCTCCCAAGGATGAATTCGCCCTTTCCCTGAGCGCGCAACGCCGCGTTAATGCCAGCGATCAAACCCTGGGCGGCGGCTTCCTCGTATCCGCTCGTGCCGTTCATCTGGCCCGCGAAGTAAAGCCCGCGGCAGCGCTTCGTTTCAAGCGTGGGATGGAGATCTTGCGGATTATGGAAATCGTACTCCACGGCGTAGCCCGGCACATTCATTTTCACGCCTTCAAGCCCCGGAATCCGTCTGAGGAAGCCGTCCTGTACTTCGCGGGGAAGCGACGTGGCCAGTCCCTGCAGGTAAATCTGGTCGGTCTCCCACCCTTCAGGCTCGATAAACACCGGATGGTTTGCATTCTCAGGAAACCTCGTGACCTTGTCCTCGATGCTCGGACAGTATCTCGGCCCCGCTCCCGTGATATGTCCGCTGAAAAGTGCGGATTTGCCGCGGTTATCGAAGATGTAGCTGACAGTGTCTTCGTTCGTATGTGTAAGCCAGCAGCAAAGCGTTCTTTCGTCGTTCAGCTTTACGAAACTCGAAAACCCGCGCTCGAAGGACTCGGACGGTTGAACTTGAAGCCGTGTGTAATCAATTGTCTCGCCGTCCGCGCGAGGAGATGTGCCCGTTTTGAGCCTCCTGAGCTTGAATCCGATGTTTGCTAGGCTTTCGCTGAGCTTTGTTGCGGGCGACTCGCCGATTCTTCCGCCTGGAATCCTTTCCTCGCCGATGAACAGCATGCCCTGAAGGAAAGTTCCGGGGCAGATCACGACCTGTCCTGCACTGAACGACCGACCGTCGAGCGTGTGTACTCCGGCAGCCTGCTTTGTGAAGCCGTCCACACCCGCGAATTCGGTAACGGCGATTTCGGCGACAGTCGCTTCGACGATTTCAAGCAGCTTTTCGGTTTTGAGCGCGGTCAGGATTTCGTGCGCGTATCGCGGCCTGTCGGCCTGCGCGCGGAGCGTCCAGACGGCGGGGCCCTTGCTCGTATTCAGCCGCCTGATGTTCAGGAACGAGCGGTCGATGGCCGCGCCCATAATTCCGCCGAGCGCATCGATCTCGCGCACGAGATGGCCCTTTGCAGGCCCGCCGATTGACGGATTGCAGCTCATCCGCCCGATGCTATCAATCGCCATTGTGATGAGGAGCGTGCGACAGCCCATCCGCGCCGATGCATGCGCGGCTTCCGCTCCCGCGTGCCCGCCACCAACGACTATTACATCATAACGATTTGCCTTCACCGCCGGAATTATACCTGAACAGCACAACGATTCACTGTTGGAGCAATAATTGAAGGGTTTAAGCTGCAAACTGCGGCACGCCCGTGTTTGGATAATCGGCATTCGGTGATCGTGCGGATTGCATTTGTAGGGTGCGTGCGGCGGCACGCCCGTCCTGGCTTGGACTGCCACCGTCTCGGTGGTTGCGAGCGAACACGAGCGAATACGTTGCGATACTGGAACGAGTCGACAGTCAAGGTTGATTTTGCCTAAGCGTTATCGGTGTGGTTCGCTCCGCTCACGGCGGCGAGACGCCGCCAGTCCGGGGTTGTTTAGTTTCATTTCGAAGGGCTAAGAGAAGACGGACTCCCGATTCCCGAACCGTCGGCGGAAGCGGAGGCGGAGCGGATAAGCGTGCAGGGGTAGGGAATTGAACAAAGCTCCTTTTGATGCTAGAATCTGCCTGTTATGTCACTTGAGCAAGCAATCATCGAAGTTAAAGAGCGAATCGCTAAGCTGGGGCCGAGAGAGCGCATTAGTGAAGCCGACACAAAATCGAGCCTAATCAACCCGATTCTCATTGCATTAGGCTGGCACATTGGTAATCTTGACGAGGTGCGCGAAGAGTATTCAATGCCTGGCGGTAGCAGGGCAGATTACGCTCTTCTGGAAAATGGCAAGCCTGTGATTATTGTAGAGGCAAAGGCATACGGATGCACACTTGATGAAAAATCACGTATCCAGTACATAAACTATGCCCAGTCAGCTGCTATCCCTTTAGCTGTTTTAACAAATGGTGACGACTGGGAGTTTCATTACGCTACAGAGGGGAAAATCGAAGCACGCAAGAGAACGATAGGCGAAATTCGATTCTCTTCAAATCCCTGCGAGACGATTAGCAATATGCTTCGCGTTTGCTCGTTTGACAAGAGCATGCGCGATAAACTTCTTGAGAATAGAATAATCAGCATTTGGTTACCTTTTGTTAGAGATGCTTTGATTTCCGCTGTTAACAGTCGAACTTCCAGGATTATTAAGCTTTTACGCTCTGAAGACACGGACATCCTTCCAGACAATAACGACTTGATTCGTGATTGCTTGCTTTATATCGCACATCAAGTAAGTAACAATGCAGAGCACATGTTTCCAGCAGATGAAGAAATTATTCCTGCAGATAAACCAAAAGTTGCGATTGCATCTGAAAACAGAGGTTCTAAGTTAGATAAGAAGTTTAAGAAATTGCCAGGTTCATTGTACAATTTTACGCAGAAAGTCAGGCAACTGCTTCGGGAATATGGTCTTGAGGAAAGGGCGTATGATTATTATACGTATCATTCTCGCAAGGGCGAGTGCATTGCGATAAGTAAGAGAATAAGAAATCAGCAGGTGATGATTTACCCTATAAGAACTCATTTTGATAACTGGTCAGGATTGCCATCGAAATTTAAAATCCTTCTAGGACCATATAAGCAGAATTGGTTTAGAACAGAGAAAGAAATCATCATCAGCTCCGGCCAAGAAGCGTTGGGCATGCAGTTCATAGATTACTTCTTAAAGAATTTGAAAGTATGAAAGCTATGCTGAATCGATCTGTGAATCGTGGAAAAGACGCTGCAAAAGTCGCTGATGGGATAAAGGCGGCAAGACATGCGATTTGGTAGATTGGGTTTGCGTTTCTCGATTGTTTTAGCCGCAGCTTTAGCAGTTTGCAGTATGACATTTCCATTTGAAGCAGTATCGAAAGCCCCCCCCACCGTCGTTCTCGATCCTGGGCATTTCAACCGCGATCTCGACGGCAAGATAACGAAGGACGGCGCGCATGCGGTCTGGCGGGGGCGTACAGTCTGGGAAGGCGAAGTGACGCTTGCAGTTAGCGAGTTTTTACGCGCCGAGCTTGAAAGCCGCGGCA
>JAGGVC010000093.1 GCA_021158185.1 bacterium
GTTCGTACGAAAGGAAAGATATGAGTAAGGGCTTGACGAAAATCGCGAATTTCGGAATCGCATTCGGCCTGGGCATCCTAGGCGGTGCCGCTTTGGCCATTATGCTTCTTGAAGTGCGCGACTGCATTTTACGCTCGGCCTCGGAAAGAAAGAGCGACCTCGCAAACAACATGTTCGATTTGGTGGACGACATCGCCGCGATCAGCGCGGATATTATCGAGCAGTCCTTCAAAGATACCCATCATTCGCCAGCCGATGTAGAAAGGATCAGACAGGAAATGAAGACGCGCCTGCGCAAGGGCGGCGGCCTTCAGGACCGCAGCGACAGCGAAGAGATGAAGTCGCTCTATTCGGAAATCGACCCTAATGACGAGTAAGTCGTGAATCCGCCGCATCCGATCAGATATCGCGGCGTATCGGGATCATCCCAGTTCATGGAGCAGATAACTTTTTCCGCGCATAATGGAGGGAACATGGCGAAGTATCGCATAGCCTGGCTGCCAGGTGACGGTATCGGAAACGACGTGATGGAAGCGGCGAGGATCGTGCTCGACGCGATCGAACTCGATGCGGAGTACCCGCATGGCGAAATCGGCTGGGAATTCTGGGTGGCGGAAGGCGATCCGCTGCCGGAGCGCACGATAGAGCTTCTGCGCAACTGCGACTGCGCGCTCTTCGGAGCGATAACGAGCAAGCCAAAGGACGAGGCGGCGAATGAGCTTTCGCCTGAGCTTCAAGGCAAGGGATTCATCTACAGAAGCCCCATCGTCAGGCTCCGTCAGCTCTTCGATCTGGCTGTCAACCTTCGTCCCTGCAAAGCATTCAAGGGAAACCCGCTCAACTACCGCGACGATATTGACCTAGTCGTGTTCAGGGAAAACACGGAAGACCTGTACTCCGGCGTCGAATTCAGACCTGTCCCCGACGAATTAAATGATGTCCTTTCGAGGAACAACAAGAACTTCGAGCGATTCGCTGACGTTCCAGCCGGCGATATGGCGATAAGCCTGCGCATCATCACGAAAAGTGCCAGCGAGCGCATCATCCGCGCCGCATTCGAATACGCGAAGAAGCACGACTACAAAACCGTAACCGTCGTCGAAAAGCCGAACGTGATCCGGGAGACGAGCGGGATGATGGTGGAAACCGCGCGTGAAATCGCGAGGGAATTCCCAGGAATCGAGCTCTGGGAAACGAACATAGACGCGATGTGCATGTGGCTCGTCAAGAACCCGCAGAACTACGGCGTACTCGTTTCGAGCAACATGTTCGGCGACATCATAAGCGATCTCTGCGCACAGCTCGTAGGAGGCCTTGGATTCGCTGCGAGCGGCAACATCGGAAAAGACCTTGCAGTCTTCGAGCCGACGCACGGCAGCGCGCCGAAGTACGCGGGTAAATACAAGGTCAATCCGACGGCGATGCTGATCACGGTCAAGCTGATGCTCGACTGGCTGGGTGAGGAAAAGCGGGCGGCTGCGCTTTACGAAGCGATCGCGCGCGTCATCGCGGAAGGCCGCATCCGCACGTACGACATGGGCGGATCGGACTCCACCCTCGATATGGCACACGCGGTCTCAGACAATGTAAAGTCGCTGCTTTAGGGCCTAGAAGAATATCCGTCTCAGATTAGTGCTGCCTACAAATCCATCAGGCGCATTAGGCATCCTTCACACTGGACTCAACGATAACAAGATCGATGGAGATCGAAAAAATCCCCAAGCAGCTTTAGGAGGAGTTCGCCATAATCAGCATGGTTTCGCGCGCGGTTTCGCGCGCGTTTTTCGAAGGTTTTACGCGGTTTTCGCCCCAAATCGCGCCCGGATCGCGGGTTTTTCTAGCCGTTTTTCTCGTTTCGCGCCACCCGCGATTTCGAAAAAATGCAGATGCAATACAACTGCAATATATCCGCTCTATTCCTTGACTTTCGGCTTAACGTCCTTCCTGCCCAGGAATACGATCAGAAGAACGACGCCCGCGATGACTACAATTCCCAGAACGATGAACAGAAGCGGAGATGCACCACTGCCATCGTCGGTTTCTGTGCTCATAATTTTGCCCAGCACGCCCGGCTTCTTGGGCTTGAGCTTGATCTCTGCGCTGCACTCGAGGTAATAACCTTCGCCGCCCATCAGATCGGCCATCGGTATCTTCCACTCGACGGTCTGGAGTTTTGCACCCACGGATTTCGCTGCGTCACCCGCATCAGCACTGACTTCGTCGAATACGATTGTTCCGTTGGTTTCGACGATAATCGGCGCATTGAGCGTCACGGTGTAGAACTTCCCGGCGAACATCGACTTCATCATATCTTCACCGAACATATCACCGCCGAAATCTTCCTCTTCGCCCTCGGTCGCCTCACCGTCTTCCTCGAAGCCTTCTTCAAGCCCTTCAGTAAAGGCTTCGCCAAGCTCGCTCAACATTTCTTCCATCGTCTCGTCGAATGCTTCATCGTCATCGACATCACCACCTTCGTGGTCTTCATCATCACCGTTTTCATCATCGTCGTCGTCGACATCACCATCTTCGTGGTTTTCATCATCATCGTCATCCGCTTCCGCCGATTCACCTTCGTCTTCCCCCGCTGCTTCCTCTTCCTGGCCGTATGCAGGCGTGATCAAACCGAGCGACGCCAGGCCGTTATGAGGTGAAACCGCAGAAGATTCCGAATCCCCTTCCTCGCCATCTGCGTCCATATCGCCGCCTTCGTCTTCGGTGTCATCTGCGGCATTTTCACCGCCGGGCACCGTAATTTCCTTTATGAAAAGCAGGTTGCCGTTCGGAAGTTTCTCGATCCTGAAAGGCTCTTCCGGCGCTTCGCCCTCTGCGCCGCTCCCGGGCGCATCAGCCCACCATTCGGCCTCGACCGAATCGATGAGCTTCGTCATATCGCTTACGCTCAAGGTGAACACCGAGTGCTTCATATCGCCTTCGTCGTACTGGCTGAACTCTGCGCCGGTCACGATCCCGGTCGGATCACCCTCGGTGTTGATCTTATCCGCCCTGCCCTTCATTTCTTGGAACGGGTTTTCATCGTCCTCCACTTCTCCGCCCAGCTCCATCATCGAGGCGAGCATTGTGCCCATTCCGATGTCCATCAAGAAAGAACCGCTTCCGTCCTCGTTTATCGTGTACTCCTCGGCATACTCGAAGCAGCCGGACAAAAGGAGCATAACCGCAAGTGAAAAGAGCACAACAACGGTTGAGCCAAAAAATGATCTGCGCATAACGCCCTCCCGAACGAAAATTACGAAGCGTTATTGTAGCAGATTGAGAGAATGGGGGGGGGCGAGCTTGCATTCATGGATGAAGTGCAACAGGCTGGGTGCGTTGGGATTGTAGCATCTCTTGTTTGAAAGGTTCGGCGGGGGTATAATATTACTGCGGCAATACCATGTTGGCTGGAGCGGACTCAATGGGCGTACTTAAGAAGCTGGCGAGAGGAAACTTGAAATCTGGCAGGTTTCTGATATAATAAAGATGCTGGAATGACACCGTAAGTGTCGCAGGCTATGGGATTCGATACGAATATTGGCTTCTGAGAATTTTACGTGGAGGGAAGTGAGATGGAATATCATTTTTCAGCTATTGTGAAAAGAACAGCTTCAGTTGCCGTTATATTGCTTTTCGCAGCGATAATCACCGGCTGCTGCAATGACTCAAAGCCCCTTCATCCCTCGCAGGATGCAAGCGCCAAGGCTTCGCTGAGTGAGGGTTACGGCGGCGATGCACCGCAAGATGCCGATTTGAATCCGGACAAACCGCAAACCGGTGACTTGGAACGCGGCGGGTCAGCGGCTCTTGGCTCCGGCGGCGGCGGTGGAGGCGTGCTTGGTAGTGCCGTAAATACCGCTGGACCAATCGGCGATCCGCAAAGCCTTACGGACTGGACACAAACCGAGATCGGGCCCTGGGGTCCTGTTATTTACTCGTATCAAGTCGAGATCGAACCCGGCCATTTTGTAACCGTCAATAAGTTAATCAGTCCGGACCCGTTTACTTCAACATATCAGCTGGAAAACGGCAACATTCTCGTGACCAACTTGCCGCTGGAAGAAGTTCTTGCTCCAGGTTATGTAGAGGCAGACCCGCCCGTCATCGTATGGCAAGCGCCCAGTGGCGAGATTTTTGAGGTCGTTCAAGGTCAGATTCTTGTAACATTTGAAACGGTCGCAACCCAGCAGCAAATAGAGCAGGTCATAGCCGATCATAACCTGTACGTTATTTTCTCCTGGTTCGAACCGCCGGAAGAGCCCGGAGATGGGAATTCGATAGCATGGTTCCAGTTCGAATACGACCGAAACGAATTCCCGACTATGGATGACGCGTATTCATACTTCTCCACACATCCGCTCGTGTACGAGGTTTGCCCCAATGCCATTGACTTTTACACGCAGCATTACTCTCCTCCGAACGATCCAATCTATACGGGCTGGAACGAGTACCCTCCTGAGAATACTTACCATCCTCCTCAGTGCAGGTATGTGAATATCCTTGACGTGGATAGTAATCCATATATTCCGTACGGACCCGGAGCAGACCCGCCAACCGGTGGTCCAATGTCCGACCAGATAGTGGCAGTGATGGACGACGGTGTTGATCATATGTATTACGACGAAGAAGAAGAAGCTTGGCATTTGGGGCATCCTGACCTGGGAGATTGGTGAACTTTTGGCGGCGGTATGGAATACTGCGGCAAAATTACGTGGGTCGGAGTTGATTGTTGGGGAAGTTGGTATGAAGTTGGCGATTTGCTGGGTCTACCATATGCGTGGGATGGAGGGCGAGATGGCTTTGTTACGCACGGCACTATGGTTGCAGGGCTAATCACAGCAGTTACGAACAACGGCGTAGGCGTTGCCAGCCTTGCACCAACCGCGGGTGTACTGTCATTGAGGCTTAAAGTGTCCAGTGTTAGAGAAGGGCTTCCGGGCACCCCAGGTAATTCCATGTTTACCGGCGACTCAATGGTGAAGGCCGTACGAGCCCTGCGTTTTCAGTTTGCTCACGGTCAATGGGATGACAAAGTCAGGGTTGTTAATATGAGTTTTGGCGGTGATCGCATATATGAATTCTGGCCTCCCAAAAGCATGAAGAAGAACATATCACGCGATCTGAACAAGAACGATAGACTTTACGTTGGCGCAGCCGGTAACGATGCAGGTGAGAAGCGCGTTTTCCCCGCGGCGTACAGCAACGTACTTGGCGTAAGCGGATTGTGGACAAACTATTGGGGCAGTACGTGGTATCCATATATTACTTATGAGGGGGAACGTTATGGCTCGAACTACATCAACGATGGTTACCAGACCTATCCGGTCTCCGGGATTTACGACTTCTTTGACGGAAGTAGACATATGTCCACAGCAACACCGGGCATAACCAGTGCTCTAGGCGGTATTGACGGGGATGTGCTGCACGGCGATGGGATAATTGGCGACTACTATCACATAAACGGCACATCCGCCGCCGCGCCGCAGGTTTCCGCCTTGGCGTTCCACCTTTACACGGCCAGGCCATCAGCAACTTACCAGGAAGTATGGGAGCGGATAGTCTCAACCCGCGATCATTCGCTAGATCAGACTGATGAACACCAAATTGCGGGGCCGGCTGATTATGATGCCGCTCTAACTGGTTGGTAGGAGGTTTTACATGCGTCATCCATATGCGTATCTTGGGCTTGCGCTAATCTGCATGGCCATGCTTTCTTGTGGGATGGGTGGTTCAGTTCCGATCCCTGAGAAGAGTGAAATTATTCCCTCATATCTCCCTTATGTCGAAGATATCACGCTGCCGGAAAGAATTGTGGCCAATGAATCGTTTACGGTCTCATTGCATCTCTCGGCTCAATTGAAGCCGGAGATACTGAATGGTTTCAACCCTATAGACCCCTGGCGCGTCTTTGAGATGCCAAATGACATGACCGGTGTTACTACCATTAAGATTCGCACCTGGATAGCCAAACATTCGTTTTCCGGTGATCCTATGACAACTGTGGATTTTGAAATACCCGGACTTCCAGTGGGAAATCATAAGTTAATGGTGGAAACAGCCGATACTAAACAGCATGGCGGCTTTCAAGGTGAGTTCGAAGTAGGATTATTCTTTGGCCCTCTTCCACACGAGTACGCGGCGATACAAGAGCATGCGATCATTGTAGAACCAGCCGAGGATGAATAGAGATGAACAGAGGAAGTGCGCGATCACATCATCTCGACCCGGGACGCGAGCACTGACAGGTACCCGATCGCGGGAATCATGGACTATTATGAAGCTCTTTCGACCTGGTAGGAGGGTGATATGCGATATTTCAGCATCTTTCTGTTGGTGGCTGTGTTTTGCTGCACTGCGATTTCCAGTTGCGGGATTGTGGATAATGGGGAGTACGGCTATGGCTTCCCCTTAGCTCATACTGCGCTCTTGTATGTGGAGTCTGTAATAATCCCCGACGAAATCGTGGAATTCGAGCCATTCTCGATTGAACTCAGAGTGTCGGCATCGCGCAATCCAAAGGTGCTACATGGGCTAACCCCGAATCAGCTCCATTGGTTCAGCTACGAATACGGAAGCGATCTCAATTTGAAGGCCTGGATTACCAATCTGGATAAGAACCTTAAGTCGTCCGATCCGCCTGTAAACATAGTTTCATTTGAGTATGACGGGCTTAGCGCCGGTACTTACCGTTTGTTAGTCGAAACGGCAGACTCTCTTGAGTGGGGCGGTTTAATACTCGAATACGATACAGGATGTCTAATTCCGCCTCTCCACGACCATGCCGTCGTACGCGAGTACGAGATTGTCGTTTTGCCTGCAGACGACGACGGCGGTGAGGACGGAGCGGACGGCGGCGGCGGCGAGAGCTAGGAATCGCGGATCAGCATCGGATTATGACCGGATTGCTGCTCCATTCGGTCGCTTTTCGCTCTTAGGGAATGTTAAATGTTGTGGCGCGCGGTTTACACATCCCGGCAACGCTCATTGCGTCGGCGCTTTTCTGCCGCCTCGCCCTTCTACCAACCTTAAATGACAATGCGCGATTCTCTCTCTCGCTCAAGTTTCAATATAGCACAGGGGATGTACGGCTCGACCCAGCCCGGACGCCAGTGCTCTCGATCCAGATGAATGACCGGCAGACCCGTGATTGCGCCGAGTTTCCTCGCGAGCGTCGACTTGCCCGCACCGGCGCACCCGATTATCATCACACGTTCCATGGTGGTTGACTTGAATGTCTGATGAATGACAAGTTTATCAGAATAATGAACTAAGGGTTGCAAAAATAAATGGGCGGTAGTGGAGTCGAACCACCGGCCTCTTCGGTGTCAACGAAGCGCTCTAGCCACTGAGCTAACCGCCCATATCCGTACGTTACAGCTGTCAACCGCGCAGGCTGCCTGTATCGTCCGGCAGCCTCGCCGCGCACACCGGCTTTACGCGTACTGCAAAAAAAGGAGGCGCCCGGAATCGAACCGGGGCATAGTGGTTTTGCAGACCACCGCCTTACCACTTGGCTACGCCTCCGTAGCCCCCTTCAGAAGCAAGATATGCCGAACCGACGAGCAACTGCTTCCTTCAGGGAATCGAATTATACCTTGGTGCGGTTCGCCGGTCAACATACGAGCTGGACGTTACGAATGGTTTTTCGATACCGCCCGGCCTGCTCAGAATTCGAAAAGGCGCGTCCGGCTCGAATTCCCGCATAATACCTGCAAACGGAGTTAGGTCAGGTTCGCTCGTCCAGAAGCTCGAACATCCGTGATTCGATAAGTCCGAGATCGTCGCGCAACGGGCCGGCTTTGATTCCTTCCCCAAGCTTTCCAAATTCATCGCGGGCGCGCTTGATGTACTCCTCGGCTTTTCCCTTGGAGTAATCCACGCTACCGAGTTCGAAAAGCCGTCTGCGCAGAGCAGTGGTCGTTTCATCGTCGGGAGAGCTTTGCCACCTGGTCATAAGTTCCTCTATCGAAGGATCGCGGCTCATCGCATAGATCAGAGGAAGCGTTATCCGGCCTTCCTTGAGGTCGTTGAACACGGGCTTGCCGGTCTTTGCGGGATCAGCAGCGATATCCAGGAGATCGTCCGTTATCTGGAATGCCATCCCGAATTCACGCCCGTAATTGCCTGCGATAATCTGCTCGTCAGTGTCCGCACCGCCCAAATATGCGCCCATACTGCTGCACAGTTCGAAAAGGACGGCGGTTTTAAGCTTGATTACGTTAAGGTATCGGTCGACATCCAGACTGAAATTATTGCGGTTGCCGATCTCGACGAGCACACCGATGCTGAGCTTCTTGCTCGTTCGCACGAACATGTCGAAGAGCGTGAAATCACGCATTCTCGCAATCCGATCGAGAACTATGGCGAGTAGGTAGTCTCCAACGATTACCGCAATCTCGTTGCCGTATTTGTTACTGATAGTTTCGTGGCCGCGCCTGAAATCCGCCGTGTCGATCACATCGTCGTGAACGAGTGTGGCAGTATGGAAAAGTTCGGACATACAGGCTGCGGAAAGGCTGTTTTTGTAGTGGTAGTCGCCAAAAAGACGTGCGAAGATCATCACGAGTTTTGGACGAAGCCTTTTGCCGTGCTGGCTTGCAATGGATTCCATATACTGAAGCACGATCTTGTCGCTGCCGATCAGGAACTCCCGAAGCTTCTTCTCGATCTCTACGGCATCGCTTAATGTATGAGTGGAAAAATCCTGCATAAAAGGAGCACACCCCTAATGTTCGGTTGAAACGGTCGAGTCAATTCTACCATTCTCCGCATGGGGGTATAATAGCTCGGCATTTCAGATGATTCGAGGTATCGCGTGTTTCGAAATCTGCTTGTTCTTGTTGTATATGTCGTAATTGTCGTTGCAAGCACGGGAATCGCTGCGGGCGCTGCTTCCGCCGCAAGCGTTGATAAACTTCCCTGTGGAGTTTCGATTGACCAAGTATACGACCGCACGCTGATCGTGCGCTTTGTCGAGGGCGTAAGAAGCACAAGCGCACTTGAACCTTACCGGTCGATCAGCTGGGACAGAAAGAGTGACGAGAAGTTCTTGAAACCGTTCGGGTGGGGTTTTACCGTGGTCAGGGTCGATGACGGGACCGACCTTGCCGAAGCTTTCAGCATGCTTGCAAACGACCCGCTGATCAAGGACGTCTGGCCGAATGTGATCAGGCAGCCGAGTTTCGTTCCGAACGATCCGAAGTACTTGAACGAGAGGATCGAAGGACTCTGGACGCCCGATCGCCAGTACTACCTGGAGATGATGGGCGCGGAGGCCGCCTGGGAAAAGACAACGGGATGCGAGACAGTCGTTGTGGCAATGATTGATACGGGTGCCGATCTCAATCACGAGGAACTAGTGACACAGCTATGGGTGAACCCAGGGGAAATCGCCGACAACGACACCGACGATGACAACAACAACTACATCGACGATGTGCATGGGTACGACTTCTACTTCAAGGACGGCAATCCCGACGATGATCAGGACTTCTCGGCATTTCACGGCACAAGCACCGCTGGAATAATCGGCGCGCGCGGCGGAAACAGTGTTGGAATCATGGGCGCCGCAGGGGGGCGCGGAGCGCTGACGGAGCGCGGAGTAAGGTTGATGATTCTCCGAGTGGGAACGGATATGACGATTAAGCTGACTGCCGAGATCGAAGCACTTGCATATGCAGTTGATAACGGCGCCGATATTATCAATATGAGCTTCGGCGGGGCATCGGGCGGCTCCGTCGAGAAAGATGCCCTGGACGGCGCATGGAGTTCCGGGCTTGTCATCGTGGCTGCCGCAGGAAACGAAGGCGCGGGTGCTGTTGGCGAAATTGACTGGCCTGCAGCCGTCGACTCCGTTATTGCAGTCGGCGCGACGACGATATTTCCCGACCGCTATCCACCTCTCGGCTCGCCGCGGGTTGACGAGACCTGGGCGGACTATTCGAAAACAGGCGCCGAACTTGAACTAACTGCCCCCGGCACATCGATTCTCACACTCGCCGGAGACGGAGAATATACGGGTCCCGGAAATGCGTCCTTTACAGGCACAAGCGGATCCTGTCCATTAGTGACAGGCCTCGCAGCACTGATAAAGAGCGCGAATCCTGACCTGATGAATGCTGAAATCCGTACGCTTATGCAGGAAACAGCGGTTGATATGGGACTTGCTGGACGCGATGAGCTTTACGGCTTCGGACGCGTAGACTACGAGGCCGCGCTTCAGGACGCCGGACGGGTCATCGCGGGTGATGCAAACGGCGACGGCTTCATAAACGAAAGCGATATTCCCGAAATCACAGCCCTGTTCGGAATCCAAATTGGCGATCCGAAGTATGTCGGACGAGTGGACTGCAACCGCGACGGCGTCATCGACGAACTCGATCTCTTCCCGATAGGCATGAACTACGGACTGGCGACCGACTAAGTCATTTCTTTCCGAATCGCTGTTGAACGTGAGATACCGAAGCGAGAAAACCGATTTTCCCTTCTGTTGCGGACACTTAACACACGCTAGGATTGGTTGAACGATTCAACTACCTCTGTTGTATTTGCCGCGGATCAATATTTTCCCTGTTTTTTGGAGGACGAAATGAGGCTCATTGCATTTTTGTCGCTTATTGTTGTTTTTCTCTCGTTCCCGGTTCTTGCTCAAGAAGAAGAACCAATTGAGTTTGCAGGTATACCGTGGGGAAGTACGCCTGAGCAGGTATATTCCATAATTCACGATAAATTTGGCGCAAAGCTAACCGATGGCACAGAAGTCGGTTTGGAGGAAAGTCCATTACCAAACACAACATATCGATATGTAAGATCAATTCATATTCTGGATAAAGACTGGTCTGTATTTTTGATTTTCGAGAACGAAAAAGGCTTGGCCAAAATTGCGTTGCTTTATCAGCTGGAATCAGATTCAGAGGACAATGCCTACTCCGATTGGAGGAAGATCGTCAGCGTATACAAAGGAAAATATGGCGAAGGAAACACGTATATTTTGCATTCCGAGAACCAGTACATTTCAGATGCCGCTTGGATGCAGTACAAAAGCTATTCGCCAAGCTGGATTTACGAAAGAAATGGCATCCTTGTCGCCGTAAATGTCGAGTTTGAATACTCGAACCATTCAATAAGTATTGTGTATGAATCGCCGATTTTCTATGAAATCAAGAAGAAAGAAGCAGAGGCCGATAAGGAACTGATTTAAGCGACACGTTCGTTCCCTATCGGTTCACGGCATACTTAACCACAGCGGTAGCCGCCAGACTAATCTCAACGACAAAAAAATGGCGCGCCATGTAGCAACGCGCCATTTGCACTACTCACATCACACCGATGCCGCGCTAACGGACCTTGATATCCAGGCTTGAGTTCGTATAGCCGGTTATCTGGAAGGTCTGTCCGCCGACAACCTTGCTGTCGATCAGGCCGCACACGGTTTCCGCCTTCATCTTGTGGACGAGATCGAAAGTGAGAACGCCTGCGTTGAACTGCTTGTTTACGATCTTGACGAACCCGTTCGTTCCGGCAAGAAGCTGTTCAAGGTTGTTCCCCGTCGCAAATGTGGCGTTCGACACGGTCACGCGGTAGCGATAGCCGTCCACGCTCATCGCGCCCCACTTCTTCGGAACCTCGATGTTTATTTCCTTGCCGATCGTCTGGCCCGCAAGCATCATCGCGTTACTCGCTGCCATAGTCTCGCTGTTGGCAGGCTTGCCGGTAACCTGGTAATTCTTGGCAAGGATGACGCGCGCTGTTGCGGCGTTAATCACCTTGAGCTGGACTATCGCGTCGTACGTGCCCATATACCCGCCGAGGTCCATCGAAGCGCCCATATTCGTGTTTTCCTGAGCCTGCGAGGTACCCACGATGAACGTATCTGCGCCGAACTGGTTTGCGAGCGCGACCGCAGCATCGAGATTGCCACCCAAAGCCTGGTCAACAGCGTTCTTGGCGGCCACTGCGTCCATCTGCTGGCGGTCCACGATGATGAAATTGGTGATGAGCTGGTTCATCAGCTCGGTTTCGAGCGTTGCAGCGCTGAAAGGCGTTCCGGAAACCCGCTCGTCAATGAAGAGCATCACCTTGTGGTCGTCAAGAATATCGAGCTCGCTGAGGTTCTCAAGGACGATGTCAAGATAGATGTCCGCCGAGATCTTGATGAAGTACTCGCTGCCGCGGGGGCCCTCGTGCAAAATCGCAATATTGCCGATGAAGCCCTGACTCCTCGAAATGAGCGATTCCCAGAGGTTGCCCATCGCGTCGACCTCGCTTTCGCTCTTGACGTAAATGCCCGCACCGGCTTCGATAGCTTTGCGCTTGGCATCTTCCATCGCAAGCGTACGTGCGAGATTCGTATTTCCGGCTTCGATGTAACTCACGCCCTCGACAGTAACGCTTTTCACCCGGATGTTATCGCTCTGGGCATAAAGCGAGCCTGCAAAAACAAACAAGGCAAGACAAAGAAGTGAAATCAGCTTCGAGTTATTACGCATGGAGTTCTCCCCGTATAAAGGTATGTCATATCACCGTTTCACGGCGATTCTGAAACATGAAAAGAAAGGAGGGGCGCATAAGCACCCCTCCAAAAAAACCGCATTAGTAGATGAAGACAACCTTGAGCTTGGAAAGGAAGTCGTAATCCTGAGTCGCGTCGATGATCTTCTGGGCGTCTGCAGTGCTGATCACGATATCCGCCTCGAAGTTGCCGCTCTTCTGGATGCCTTTCACAACAAGCGGGTTCTTGCCCGCTCTCGGATTCTGGCGCGCCTGCTCCATCGAACGCGTGTATGCAACGATGCCGTAGTCGATCACGGTTTCCGCGTCAATCTTGATGAATCCGTAAACGTTCCTGCCCTGCGGGTCAAGTACGTTCGGGCTCATCGCAGGCCTGATGCCAAAGCCGGAGCCGTCAACGATAAGTCCGGTGTAAGGGCCCCTGTCAGTAACCATGGGCGGCGTCTCAATCGGCGTTCCGGTCGGTACAAACGGTTTGACCGTATCATCGCCAACGGTAATCTGCGCTGCGAAGCTCGCACTCGTGTAGATGCTCGTTGAGGCGAGAGGCTCCTGCTTGCTCGCCACGTACGGAAGAACCGCTGCGGCGTAGCTTGTGCCGCGGCCATAGAGCAATGCAACCGCTTTCACCTTGACCTCGTACTGGCCGGGATCAGCAGCACCATTGTTTACGTAATCCTCATACGCAATGCCGTCAATGAATCCTTCGCTGTGGCTCACGAAATACTCGTGAAGCTCGGCATCTTTGACAATACTCTCGCTCACCACATTAATGCCCTTGACCTTCTCGAGAAGCTTCTGCTGAGCGTTGAGCTCGGCCATGCGGCTAGCCTTGTTTCGCTGGATTGCCGGAGTTGCAGTGAGGAAGTTGGTCGGCACGAAACCGTAGCCGTATACGACAATGTTGTGCGTTCCCCAGTCAACGTAGTTTTCCTTGTCACCCGAGAAATGCACCTGCGTACTCATTGACACATCAACGCTAACCGTCTGCGCGTCCGATGACCTTGGTACCGCCGAAAGGGCGAACACAAGAATGAAAACAAATAAAACCCCCAGCATTTTCTTCATAAACCGTTCCTCCTTACCCTAGAAATGGGTTTGAAATTATACCAAAGAATATGCAAATCCGCTCGCAGGGCAGAATTTGAAACGATAACCGTGCGCACATCACGAGGAATGATAATCAAAGATGTAACGGCTCATCCAGATTCTGCTAGGTTATCTTCGAGAAGTCGGCGAGCCCGCTGGGTGATTCCAACGAGTGAAGACTCACTGCCCAATGCAACGACGCCTTCAAGCGTCTCTCTCGCCTCGGTGATTCTGTCAAGCTTCAAAAGGGCCTGTCCGAGATTAAGCCTGCCCTCGGCGATATATTCCGCTATTTCTGTCTCTTCAAGGGTTTTCAAGCCTTCCAGCAGATTAGCGAGCTCTGATTCATCGCCGGACGAGATGATTCGATATTTTGCCGTATAGGTTGTTCGAAGACCGATTTCACGCGGGTTGTTTGCGCTTCGTGCATGTGCAAGCGATGCTTCCGCGCACTCAATCGCCTTTTCTATATCACCCGCGTACTCGTGTGCAAGCCCAATGTTCCCCAACACCATACCGAGCATCTCAGTATTGCCTGTCTCCTCGTAGATCTCCTTAGCCTGCTCACCGTACTGAAGAGCATACTGTATGTCTCCTTGCTCAAAACAGGCCAGACCGAGATTTGTCAGCATTTCAGCTTCCACATTCTTGTTACCGATAGGCTGATTGATTTCAAGCCCTTTCTGGTAATGCTCGCGTGCTTCATCGAACCGCCCCCGCATCGACGCAATTATTCCGATGTTTGCATACACTCTGGCCTTGCCAACCCTTTCGCCGATATCTTCAAATATCTTGAGCGCCGCCGTGTAGTCAGCATTAGCCTCGTCGAACCGCCCCATGTATGTGTATACGCCGCCTCGGTTTAGATGCACGGCCCCTTCGAGTGCTTGATCGCTGCCCTTTTCGGCTGCTTCGAGTGCAGATGCGTAATAGGCTATAACCTCGTCCCACTTGTTTCTCCGCTCGCTAATGCGCCCAAGCGTCAATAGAATCCGCCCAAGCGTCTTCTCATCACCGATCTCCCTGCAAAGCGCACCTGCCTTGTCCTGAAGTTCAACTCCCTTATCGAGATCGCCAAGATTGGCAGCAAATACGCCAAGGATGCGATAAATCCTCGCAAGGTCGGCCTTCGTGCCGATATCGTGGACTTTGTCCAATATGCGTTCGGCAATAACCTTCCCTTCCCTGTAAAGACTTAGCGAGTTGTAGCATTCCAGAAGATCGAGTGTCAGTGCAATCTCCTTTCGGTCTCTCCAAATCTCGTCCTTTATCTTTCTCAGGCACATTCCTTTCAGGCACTTCAGCGCTGAAGAATACATCCTCTTCGCGTCATTGAATCGGCACATGAGTGCAAAGTCCTTGCCGGCAAGCTCGTAGTAATCAACGGCCCTGTCGAATTCCTCGGCGCGTTCGTAATGATGGCCGAGCGCTGCGTAATGATCCTCAATTCTATCGCTGAAAAGCGACTCTATTGCCTCGGCTGTGAGCCTGTGAAGAGTCCGGCGATTTGTTCGGAGGAGTGTGTTGTATGCCGTTTCTGAGATCAGAATATTCTTGAAAATGTATGTTTCATCAACGCCCCCTTCTCCCTCGCCAGACCTGAAAATCATCTGTTTTTCGGTCAGCGCGTCGAGAAGGTTTCGAGTGTCCTTGGAATCATAATCGCGCGTGAGATGCGACAGCACGTTTTCGAGCACGGCGAACGAGAACTCGATTCCGATTACGCTTGCTTTCTGTAATAACCCCTTGAGCGCACTGTCAAGCCTGTCTATACGCGAAAGAACAATTGAATTCACACTCACAGGAACATCCAGGTTGTCAATCTTTCCCACTATCCGCCATTCATCACCGACAGACCTGAATATCCCGCGTTCAACCAGCAGATGCACGATTTCTTCAAGGAAAAACGGATTTCCTTGTGAGCGTTCTGTAAGGAGAACCATGATGCGCTTTGGCATGGTTAATCCCTTGAGCATACTCTCGACAATCTTGCGGCAATCGCTGTCTGTCAGCGCATCCAGTGTGATCCGTGTAAGACGCGGGAACTCCGCCCAAGCTTCCGGAAGTTCGAAATCGGATCTGTAGATTACGATCAAATAAACAGGCAGACTTGCCTTGACTTCGTCTGCAACAAGCATAAGACCTGCAAGCGAACCGTCATCCGCCCATTGCAAGTCATCAATAGTAATCACAAGGGGATGGCCTGTTTTGCCGGCTTCCATTTCAGCAAGGGCGGTAAATACGCGCCTGATTGCAATTCGGCGCTCGGCTTCCAATCCAGGCTGATCAAGCTTGAGTCTCGGATCATCGTACTCAAGTCCGAGCATATGTCCGATAATCGGGAGAGCCTCGATCGTTTTGTCCGGCTCACTCTCAGAGTCTGCGAGCGCGGAAATGCCCGACTCCAGCTTCTCACGAACCACATCGGCACTGTCGGAACCTTTCACGCCGAAGTACTGCTTCAGAATATCGAGCACGGAAAAATACGGCCGAGTCGCATAGTTCGGCGTGGTTGACCTGATCGCGGTCAGGTCGACGCCTGCATCTTCGTCGAGCGCCTTCCTCAATTCGTACGCAAACCTCGACTTTCCAATGCCGGGATGCCCCTCGATGCAGCAGATTACATTGCCTGCATCAGATGAAAGTAGCTCCCGGAATCCGTTACAGAGCTTGTCGATTTCATTTTCTCTCCCGACAAAATGCGTACGCCCAGAAAGGCTCGTTCGCTGCCACCTTTCCGTCCGCTCGTGATTCACGCCCTCGACCACGGAAACAGGAACAGGCTCTACCTTGTTCTTAACCTTGATCGGCTTTCTTTCCTCATAGACAAAAATATCGCCGAGGTATCTCCTGGTTCCACCGGTAATCAAAATACTGTTAATGGGAGCATTAGCTTCCATTCGTTGCGCAGTATTCACAGTATCACCCATAACTGTGATGTCCTTCTCGCGGCCTGCACCCATCGTGCCATATACGACCTCACCGTAATTTATCCCGATGCGAAGACCCAGCTCTATTCCCTTCGGTTTAAGGAGTGTATTGATTTGGGTGATGCGATCCAGCATTGCAAGCCCTGCACGGATGGCCATCTCGCTGTCGTTATCACCTGAAATCTCGCTACCGAATACTGCCATCACGCAATCGCCCATATATTTGTCCACTTCGCCATTGAACCGCTTAATCTCTTGCGTGAGGATCTTGAAGAGGTGATCGATGATGAGTTTCACTTCCTCGGCACGCAGTTTTTCGCTGAGTGCCGTAAACCCCTTGATATCAGCAAAGAGAACGGCGCAATTCCTTACTTCACCTTCTTCAAGGCGAGTAATCTGATCCTCTATCACGCACTCAGCGGATTTGTTCGATATCTCCGCTAGTCCGTTTAGAAGTTCATCAAACCCGACATCAAGGTCAAGCTCACTCAAACTGCACCTCAGAAGCGATCAGCATTATTCGCAAGTCTATTATAGTACATCTCAACATCCATCGTTGCTCACTCAGTAATTGTGCAGGATTCCGCCTGCTTTCTCGACAATATGAGCCGCTTGCTGGAAATATTCATTGACAATAAGAGACAGCCTGAATAGAATCACGAATCTTGTAGTTCCCCCAAGGAACATTAGGACTATCGAATGAATTTATCTTTGAATTGGGCTCTGGGTATCATAGCTATCGCAGCACTGATTTCACTTGTAACGGCGTTCGTTCTGGCGTTGAACAACAAAAAGAAAAGCCCTGGCAATGAACGGATGCAGGAGATCGGAAAAGCCATTCAGGAAGGAGCAAGTGCATTTCTCAAACGCGAATACACCTTCCTGGCAATCTTCGTTATCGTCGTTTTCCTGGTGCTCGGTTTGCTCATCGGTGAGCGCTCCTGGTATATAGCCATCTCCTTTGCGGTAGGCGCATTCCTGAGCGCGCTTTCGGGATATATCGGAATGAACGTTGCGACGATTAGCAATATGCGAACTGCCGAAGCAGCCCGAAAAGGCCTAGCTAACGCACTCCGCGTAGCATTCAACAGCGGCGCAGTAATGGGACTTTCCGTAGTCGGACTTGGCGTACTTGGAATATCCATACTGCTTGCCATTTTCACTGGATCCTTCGGCGAATCGAGACTGGCAGATGTACTCGATACGATTTTCGGATTCTGCCTGGGAGCAAGTTCTATCGCACTGTTCGCCCGTGTCGGCGGCGGTATATTCACGAAGGCCGCGGATGTCGGTGCCGACCTTGTAGGCAAGGTCGAGGCGGGAATTCCTGAAGACGACCCCCGAAATCCTGCGGTCGTTGCCGATAACGTAGGCGATAACGTTGGCGACGTGGCCGGAATGGGCGCCGATCTCTACGAAAGCTACGTCGGATCGATCATCGCCGCAATGACGCTTGGATATCTCGCAACAAACATGACCGATCCAACATGGGCGTTTTATCCCCTGATGCTTGCAGGCGCCGGGATCATCGCCTCTATTATCGGTATCGCGTTCACGAACATTTTCACTTCCGGTCATCCCCACACAGCATTGAGAAACGGCACGTTCGTCGCCGCGATCATCATGGTTGCAGCGGCGGCAGCTATCACGCATTTCACGAGCGTCAATTTCGGTGTGTTCTGGGCGCTGGTATCCGGGCTTGCCGCCGGAACCATCATCGGCATACTGACCGAGTATTACACCAATTTCGATTTCGCACCGACTCGCAGAATCTGCAAAGCCAGCAGCACCGGTGCCGCGACCAATATCATCGCCGGTCTTTCAGTCGGAATGGAGAGCACTGCCCTCCCGCTAATCATTCTCGTCATCGCAATTATCACTTCGTTCACAACGGGCGGGCTTTTTGGGATCGCCATCGCGGGCGTTGGAATGCTGTCAACTCTTGGCGCAACCCTGGCCGTGGACGCTTACGGTCCCGTTGCCGATAACGCGGGCGGAATTGCGGAATCCGCCGGGCTTCCGAAGGAAGTTCGCGAGATAACAGATCACCTCGATGCGGTCGGCAATACGACAGCCGCGATTGGAAAGGGATTCGCAATCGGAAGCGCAGCACTTACCGCTCTTGCGCTATTCACGGCATACGGGCAAAAGACAGGCATCGCTTCGATCAACCTAACCGAACCTTCGGTCATCTCAGGGCTTTTCATCGGCGCAATGCTTCCTTTCCTTTTCAGCTCTCTTTCGATGAGGGCGGTGGGAGCAGCAGCTCAAGAGATGATCCTTGAGGTCCGCAGACAGTTCAAGGAAATCAAGGGGCTTCTTGAAGGTACGGCCAAGGGCGACTATGCCCGTTGCGTTGATATCTCAACAACCGCCGCACTAAAGAGAATGATTGCGCCCGGCCTGCTTGCAGTGCTTGCACCTATCATTGTCGGAATCGCATTCAAGTACATTGACGGAAAGGGAGCGGAAGCTGTTGGTGGACTTCTTGCAGGTGCACTTTCGAGCGGCGTAATGATGGCTCTGTTTATGGCGAACGCCGGCGGCGCGTGGGACAATGCCAAGAAATGGATCGAGAAGGGAAACATGGGCGGCAAAGGCTCTGATCCCCACAAGGCAGCGGTGGTCGGTGACACGGTTGGCGACCCGTTCAAGGATACAAGCGGGCCTTCGCTCAATATCCTCATCAAGCTTATGAGCATCGTTGCACTCGTATTTGCAGCGCTTTTTACATAAAACACTATGCTTAAGCGTATTCAAGTGTATAATGCTGCGACCGCATGAAGGTTGATCGGCCTATCATATGAACCATCTTCTACAACTGCTTTTGATGCTCTCGATCGTGATCGCCGCCGCAAAACTTTCAGGCTGGCTATCCCAGCGAATCGGGCAACCCGCGGTATTCGGCGAGATTCTAATCGGTCTTATCCTCGGCCCAAGCCTTATCAACTTCCTCGGCTGGCCCATCTTTCTTCCTCATCACGAGGGCGCCATCCTCGCCATTGACGCCGCGGAGGCTGCCACATCATCCCCGCTTTTCGGAACGTTGAAGGACCTTGCAGAAGTCGGCGTCATCTTCCTTATGTTCATGGCAGGTCTCGAAACGGACATGAAGGAGATGAAACGCGTAGGTCGGATTGCCCTTTACGCAGCGCTCGGCGGTGTATTCGCCCCCTTCTTCTTTGGATGGGGAACTGCTGAGAGTTTCAGCATTCTCGGGCTCGATTTCAGCTTTTACGAAGCGATTTTCATCGGCACTATCCTCACGGCGACCTCCGTTTCCATCTCCGCCCAAACCCTCATTGAGCTTGGAAAACTTCGCAGCAAGGAAGGAACGACGATTCTGGGTGCTGCGGTAATCGATGATGTTGTGGGAATTATCATTCTGAGCTTCGTAATCGCGTTCAAGCCTGCTGGTGAAGGAGTTGAAAAAACTGCTGGAAACCTGGTCGGGCATATTATGAACTGGCTCACGAATGCACAAATCGTATCGGAAAGCGCAGCGGGGCTTGTTCGCATCGTCATCCTGATCCTCTTGATGATTGCGTTCTTTATCGTTGCGATCTGGTTTGGCAGGAAATTCTTCGGGAAAATCCTCCGCTGGGCGTATGAATCACCTATCTCTCAGGGCATCCTTGCCGCAGCCATCGTTCTCGGTCTGATGTACGCCTGGTCAGCGGAGTTTATTGGCAGTGTGGCAGCGATAACCGGAAGCTATGTTGCGGGTATCCTCGTCGGCCTGACCGACTACCATGAAACGGTTGAACAACGCTTACACGCCGTTACTTATTCAATGCTCGTGCCCATTTTCTTCATAAGCATCGGCCTTCAGGCTAATGTCAGGCCCATTTTCGATCCGCTTGCCAAGCTCTTTACCGGTGCAGGTATGTCCAGTACCGAGACGCTCGTACTTCTCTTTACGATCGCAATCGTAATCGTTGCGGTTCTCACAAAAGTACTCGGCTGCATGGTTGGCGGTAAGATCGGTGGATTCAGCTGGAATGAGAGCTATCGCGTGGGAGTTGGTATGATAAGCCGCGGCGAGGTCGGATTGATCATCGCAACGGTCGGCTTGTCCGCGGGAATCATCAACCGCGATGTCTTCAGTATGATGATCCTGATGGTTCTCGTAACTACGCTCGTTACTCCTATCTGGCTAAAGATCGCATTCAAAGGAAAGGGAGCGGCAGATTCTGCTACCACTGCACCTGAAGACGCCTGATTATTGCGGGATGTATTTCGATTTCTTAGTGTAAAACGGAGTGTGATATGGCAAATCTTCTTTTGACAACAATCGCAGATCCGGAAATGCTTGAAGATGCTCTCAGGGCTATCGCCGAAGCGGGTGCATCCGGAAGCACAGTGGTATCCGCCAACGTGTATGAGAATGAGGGCAGACGCCCGCACCTGCGCGAGGAATTCGGAATAGCAGCCAGCGCCGGAAGCATTCTAGCATTCGATAAAAAGGACGCACGAGTGATATTGACAATCATCCCCGACAATGGGCATCTTGAGAAGATTAAAGCTGCTCTGGCCGATCTTTACGCGAGCCAGGCAGGGAAAAAGAGCCGCGGATATACAATAACCGTCGTACCTCTAGAACTTGTCGTAGGACTCCAAGCGCTTGATCCAGATGAAATCGACCAGGAATCGAGGTAGCATCTTTGCCATCTAATACTGATGTGACTGACGGAAATAGAAAGCTCTTAGCAACCGCTCTCTTCATCTTCATCCTGCTCGCATTAGCACCGCTTGGCGCCGATGCTGAAATACCTGCCGAAATTGCTGCGGCGTATTCGTCCGTTCGGGGCGGAGATATGATCGAATTTGTCCGCATCATCGCAAGCGACAAATTCAAGGGACGTGCATCGGGAAGCGAGCAGAACTACCAGACAGCCCTTATGCTCGCCCTTGCAATGCAGGAATCGGGAATGAAACCCGCTGGTGAACCCGACAGTTTCCTGCAGGATTTCCCCATCGAGGATAACGTCATCGAAGGGCCGTTTGCTTTCGAACTGATCAAGGATGGCACGCAGGTATTTATGCCGAAGCATGGCAAGGATTTCGTTTTCCGAGGATTCACCGGCTCGGGTGATGTTTATTCCCGAACTTTCTTTGCGGGCTACGGCGTAAGCTTGCCGGATTACGATAGTTACGCAGGTGTGGATGTCAACGGCAGCGTTGTCGTCGTGCTGAACGGCCTGCCGCCGGAATATGATACGGATAAAAACTGGGACAAGAAACTTGCAGGCTTCAAGATGCAGCTTGCCGCGAACCACGGTGCGAAAGGCATCATTTTCATCGGCGATGTAGACGACAATTTCAACCCGCCAATTGCATCGGTTTACAAAGGCGACTACCCGTATCAGCACAATCTGCCCGCTGTAAAGGTGAATTCGCGGGTTGCGAACGCGCTTTCAAACGGACTGGATTATCCGCTTTCAACCATTAAACGTATGATCGATGAAAACGGCGAGCCGATGAGCTTCCCGCTTGAAGTCGATGCTCGAATCCAGGTAAATACTCGCTACGATCCTACCGCGACGGCTTGGAACGTGATCGGGAATCTCAAAGGTCGCCATTCCTCGCTCAGGAACAGATACATCATCGTATGCGCGCACATCGACCATCTCGGCTACCAGGGCGGCTTGATCTTCAACGGCGCGGAGGACAACGCGAGCGGAGTCTCGGTTCTGAACGCACTCATCCGCGCGTTCGCTCTTCTCGATAAAATGCCGAGGCGCTCGATTCTGATCGTCGGTTTTTCCGGCGAAGAAAAAGGATTGCTTGGAAGCAAGTACTTCGTCGAACACCCGCCAGTGCCCCTAAACAGAATCGACGCGGTTATCAATCTCGATATGGTCGGCCAGGGCAACTTTCTCACGGTTTTCGGGGGAATGAAAAACCCGCTCATCTACAGCGCCTTTGCGGTCAACGCCAACGAAGCGGGAATAAAAGTGACTCCGAGCAACAACATGCCTCCGAGCGACCAGAAGCCTTTCGCTGAAGCAGGCGTTCCCTCCGTTATGCTCCTTACTATCGGCGAACACGTCGGATACCACACTGCGGCGGACGATGTTGAAAATCTAAGCCCGAAACTGCTTGAAGATGTCGCCCAACTGACACTGCTCAGTGCGTGGCAACTGGCCGAGTACTAGACAATGGCAACGCCAGATGAATATCGGTTAAACGGGCTTGGCTGGATCGTTGCAGGCTATTTCTCGAAGAAATCCTTCGGTACGCGCCTTGCGCCGATGAAGCGCTCTTTGTAATAGCCCTCGCTCATATTTGAAATCACGACCTTGCCCTTCGCGCTCGATGCGTGGACGAAGTCGCCGTCGCCCAGATAAAGCCCCACATGGCTCGCACCGGCCTTGTAAGTCGTAAAGAAGACGAGATCGCCCGGCTCAAGATCCTCAACGTGAATCGCCACGCCAAGATCGGCGAACATATCCGCGGCGGAGCGCGGAAGGCCGGTAGCACCCGTTGCTGAGCCGATCAGGTAATAAATGAAGCCGCTGCAATCGAAGCCCTTGATGGATTCTCCACTCCACCTGTACGGTGTACCGCGCAGGTTCAGTGCGCGCCCGATCAGGTCGGCACCCAGGTTTCGTTTAGCGCCGCGTATTCCACCCGTCTTCTGCCAAGTATCCTCGCTCTTCAGGTATTCGCTGTACATAAAGCCCGTTCTGCCGTGATATCTGATCTTCGTCCATTTTTCCTCGCGGCCGAGCACCGAGACCTTGGTTCCGGTATCGAGCTGCTCGTACACTTCGCTTACAATGCTCGGTTCCTCCCTGAAGTTAACCGAGTACCCATTCACGAAGTACGCGGGCGGTCCCTTCTGTTCCTCAACATTCGCATATCGTTGATGCACCCATCCCGTGATGCCTTTCTGCGGATGGGCGACGAGAATGAAATTGTTCTGCCAAGCTTTCTTGACGAAGCGCATCCCCTTCGGAAGCTGCATTATCACTTTGCTAGACATATCCGGCTTCTCGCGCAGGTTCACATCGTCACCACTTATCACAACGTAATCGAGCGGCTGCACGAAATCGCCGAACACCCAGCCCTTCCTGCCTATTTTCGGCACACTCACGAAGTACCAGGGCTTCCGCTCATCAATGATGTACACCTTCATATAGGTATCGACCTGCGTAATCACGTCGCTGCGAAGATTCGGCTCCATGCGGAGATTCACGCTCTCGGCCGTGATCAGCGCGATGAGATCGCTTCCCGCGTCGGCATTGGCCGTCGCATCTTTGAATGCAACATTGGCGTCTGCGCTCTTGCCGTCCTGCCCTGTGGAATCCTGACTCTTTGGCCTGATTTCGACAGCCTCGTTCGCGTTCGTTCCTTCGATATCCTCGGCGTTCTCTATGTTCGTGATTATCCTGATGCTCTTCCCGCTGCCTGACTGGTCATCCTTCGTCTCGGATTCATCTTCGTCCTGAGAATCCTGCTCGTTCTCTTCGGCATTCTCGGATTCTACGGCACTATCTCCACCCTCGTCCTCTACAGCGCTTTCAGTGGATTCACCTGTATCTTCTTCGGATGTATCATCCTGCGCAACGCCTTCTGGAGGTGCAGTTTCTTTGAGCAGTTTGACCCACACCCATCCGCGTGCGCCGGTTTCCATTACTTCGATGTAGCGCCAGGAGTTGTGCGTTTTGATTTCCTTGACGAGCGCGCCTGGGGAAAGCACGCCGATAACCTCGGACTTCGTGGAATGGCCGGAGCGCATGTTAGCGCCGGAGTCTTTAACCTCGAAGTAGTGCGCGTCATCCGCTTCCTCGGCGTATGCAGGAGTAACGAACCCCGCCTGGAAGAACCCGCCATTCTCGAAGCTTATGCCTTCGGGCGCGTACACCCGCCATCCGCCGATGCAGATGACGACGAAAAGCACCGCTACGACCACTGAAAGTCGTATACCGAAAACGAACATAAACTCCTCCGCCCTGCCGAATGCACAAACGCGCATCCTTCGACAGGTATTGGGCGGCGAATAACATTATACCAGAAAAGCGCCGCGAAGGGCAAATCGAGGTCGGAAAATGTCCGCCGATGCGGTCGTCTATCGGGGAGATACCATCTCTTCCATTCACGAGCAGCTACAAGATCGACCTGGGCTTCGATTCCTCATCATCGAAATAGCAATCAACTGCTTCGACGATCATCTCGTTCAGTTCATCCAAATCATCCGCCTGGGTGAATATCCCGCACCCTTCGGCCCGGGCCCAGAACCCGCCTTCAGGGTCGCGGTGAATAATAAAAACCAACTCGTCCAAATATTGCTCCCAAATCATTATACCCCATTGCGGTACAGCAATTCGAAGGGCGGACAAGTAATATCTTGAGTGAGTAATTATTCGCTCGTGCGTCTCCTTCTCTTGATTAGCATCACGATACTGCCTACGACGCCGACCAAGAACGATATCGGGAACACGATGAGTGCCAGAAGGAAGAAGACAGGCTCATCGCCGCCTCCGTTATTGCCACCCCAGAAGCCCTTGCCGAATATCCAGATAAACAGCCCGTATACGACGTTGTGCAGGATGATGCACACAGGAATTCCTGTGGACGAAATCCCCGTCAGGATCAGGAACTTCCTGAGCAATCCCTTTACCTTCCACTTCACAGCCAGGAATATCATCGCGACACCCAGCAAAAAGAAGAGGGCAATGGAGATAAAAAAGGCGTAAATAAACGGAGATCTTCCGATCGGACCTTCTGGGCCGGCAATAATGAGAAACGCTATCAATACGAAAAGCGCAAGTTGCACCCAGAATATGATAACAACCGGTGTGGATACGGGCTTGCCGGGTTCCTGGGCGGAATTATTCGGTGATTCCATCGCTAATCACCTCTAAAGTTGGATTCAAAGAGCCGGGCGGTCACAGATGATCAGACCCCGCGATTGTACCAGTCGAAGCTCGAAAATGAAAATCGCGCGAAAGCTGGGAATCATGGCAAGCGCTATCCATCCACTCGTCTATCCCAGCCAACAGTATCCAAGCGCTCCGTTCCGGAAGTAGCTGACGCGCGGCAGGTCGTCGGCCGAAAGTTCGAGGGATGTGTGCCAGCCTGACAGCCCGAATTCATCCACGATTTCGATGCTCCAATTCGAACCGTCGTTGAAAGCATACATAAGATCGGCGTTTGAGGCGTTGTAGTAGCTAATGTGCGGAAGGTCGTTCGAATCAATCGCAATCGACGTGTACTGACCAGTCATGCTGTCGGTGTCGACGGTTTCGATCGCCCAGCCCGAGCCGTCGTTGAATGCATGTTTCAGCGTGAAGTTCTCGCTGGCGTGATAACTTATATGCGGGTAGTCGTTCGAGTCGAAAGCGAGCGATGTATACGAACCGACACGACCGTTGCTGTCGACAATCTGCGTCGACCAGGTTGCTCCGTTGTAGCTTGCATACTTCAGATTTGCGACAGATCCATCCGTCGTCATGTACTGGTAGCTGATGCGCGGTTGATCGCTCGAATCTATGGCGATCGACGGATCAAAGCCAGTACTGCCGGTGCTATCTACTGTAGTCACACTCCATGAAGAGCCGTTATAAGTGGCGTACTTCAACCTTCCATCATACCTCGTGCCCATGCCTTCGGGTACGGGATGCAAGTACAGGTACGCGATATGCGGATGTCCATTCGAGTCGAGCGCGATTGACGTGCTCATACCGGTTAGACCGGCACTGTCTACCGTAGTTTTCGTCCAGGTTGCTCCATCGAAGTATGCATACTTCAAGTCCTCGCCGGTAACATTATGGTAGCTAATGTGAATATTGTCGCTCGAATCAACTGCTATTGAGGACTGCCAGCCGGTCGTTCCAACGTCATCGACCGTTTCCTTGATCCACGAAATACCGTCGAAGAAACTATGTGCAAGGAAAGAAGGAAAGTAGCTGATATGCGGTCGATCGTTTGAATCGAGTGCGAGCGATGTGTTGTCTTGACAATCGGGATCGACGGTTTCGAAATGCCACGAAAAGATATGGATTAACACGGTGTCGGTATCGGTTGCATCGTCATCGTCGGTCACTCGCAGCTCTGCCAGGAAGTCGCCGCGTCCCGTATACGTGTACTGAGCGTCTCCGTCTGTTGGGCTCGACCATTCGTAAGATCCGTCACCGTCGAAGTCCCATTCGTAGAGCACTATCGTTCCATCCACATCGCTGCTGCCGTCCGCGTCGAAATTAACGACGAGCGGAATGTTGCCGGTCGTCACGTCAGCGTTCGCGACCGCGACGGGCGGGAAGTTGTTCACGACAATCTTTATTGAATCTGTGCCCGTTGCACCAAGTTCGTCCGTAGCGCTGCAGACCGCATAGTACGTTCCGTCGATTGTGTACTCATGATCCGCGAAGGGATCGGATCCGGTGTCAAGGTCGAAAATGCCGTCGTTCGTCCAATCCCATTCATATTTGACGATGATGCCGTCTGGGTCGTCCGAATTGCTTGCGTCGAAATGTACGGTGAAAGGCGGCAACCCGCTTGTCGGATTTGCTTGAAGATCGACATTCGGTTCAGTATTCACGTGTATCAATACGGTATCAGTATCGGATGCGTTGTCGTTGTCCAAAACTCGCAACAGAGCGTCGTAGTAGCCTCCGCTCGTATATGTGTGATCGACGGTTCCGCTCTCGTCCGAGGAATAGTCGTAAAAGCCATCTCCGTCAAAATCCCATATGTAGCGCGTGATGCTTCCGTCCGGGTCGTAGCTCCCCTCGGCATCGAAGTGAACCAACAAGGGGTAATTCCCCGACGTTGGATCTGCGTTTGCTTGCGCAATCGGACTGATTACCACTTTGATGATTACGGTATCGGTGCTGGAATCTTCGTCGTCATCCGTAACCTTCACCGAAACAGAGTAAGAGCCTGTATTGTCGTACGTATAATGAGCGGCTGGATCTATTCCGGAGTTGTACTCGAAAGTTCCGTCCGCGTCCAAGTCCCATTCGAATCGGATAATGTCTCCATCCAGATCGGTACTACCCGAAGCGTCGAAGTTCACGGTAAGAGGTGCATCGCCCTTGTAATAATCGGCATTCAAAACGGCGCTTGGAGGCTTGTTGGCAACGATAATTTCCACCGAATCCGTGCCTTGCGCGTCGATCTCGTCCGTAATCCTGACGGTCGCGTTGAAAACCCCGCCTTCATTGTAGGTATGCTGGATTGTAGGTACGGCACCGCTCGTATCGTCGTAGACGGCGTCCCCATCCCAATCCCACTCGTATTGAACTATCGCTCCGTTGGGCGATGTCGAACCGCTGGCATCGAAACTGACGACTAATGGCGGATTGCCGCTCGTCGGATCCGCCGTCAAGCTCGCAACCGCTGATGCGAAAACGGTGATGGTTGTGCTGGAAGTCGCGCCTGCACCCTGTTCGTCCCAAACGCGAACGGTCGCTTCGAAAATTCCGTCTTCGGTGTAAGTGTGATTTACCACTGCGGTCAAGCCCGTATCCTCGTCATAGATGCCGTCGCCTTCGTAATCCCATTCGAATCTGGATATCGGGGCGCCGCCCGGCTGCGATCCCGACGCGTCGAAAACTACAGAAAGAGGGGCGAAGCCGGTATCTTGATCGACGGTTAGCGATGCCTGCGGGCCGTTGATATCGACTGGGGCGAGACTTGCTGCATATGTGTACCCGTCCGATGCGATCAGGTTTATCGTCGGATTGAACTGGCCGCCCGAATCGTATGTGTGTGAAATGACATCGTCTGTGCCGTCGGCTAGGTAGTTTTCGTGGATTTCCGGCCTCAGTCCCATGTCCCAAGCGATCCACAGCGTAAACGGTCGGGCGACTTCACCTAATACCTGAATCGAAAGGTTCACATCCATCGAATCCACGCCTGTCGGGGCCAACTGAGTGTCCATAAGGATGCCAGACGGCGCGGTATCTTCTCCGGGCTCTTGTCGAGCGATCGCATACAACACAGGCTGACTTGCACTAACGGTTCGAGATTTGCCGCGAAGCGCGCTAGTCTGCGAGCCGCCGGATGCGTAGTTGTATCGTACTGCAAGGCCCTCGCGCTCAGGAGGCATCGTGATCGGATCGGGGCGAGGCGCGCTTGCCGTGTCTGCGTTAAACAGGTCGGGATTATCCAGGTTGGGGAGCCACTCCGGTTCCGGATTGGCGTCGCTGATCCGCCACAAATCGTACCCTTCCGTGCTGTTAAGGTAGTTGTTCGCTATGGGCGTAATGTCCGAGATACCGATGTCGCCGCTTCTGTCGCCGTCGATCTGCTCGTATAGTTCCTGCTCCAGTGCGGTTTCGGCTTCTGCAACGGTTAACAGGTAGTATTGAGCAATAGGCGTGATATCGGCGATTCCAACTTCGCCATTACCGTCGTAATCGCCCACGTTCCGCTCGGTCCATTCGAGAATGAAACTTCCGTCGGGGTTATCCTGTGGAGCAAAATCGACAGGCGCCATGGTTCGACGCATTTCCTCCGCACTCGACGTCGTGCGAGAGGCGAGGAACGGGGATGAAGCGAAAACGACGGAGAAGGCGGATGCTCTAGTTTGCGATGCGTTTCCGTGTGCGATTCGCGCCATGCCGTATTCGAGGTGCCCCGGCTCGTTCGTCATCGCAAGCGTAAGAACATCGTCCACCTCGCCGAGGAGACCGCCGTATTCGGTACCGGTCGGCGTTAACCCGGTATTGTCGTAATAGAGGACGAAATACAGGCTTGCCGGCGTGTCATCGGGATGCTCGTCTTCGTATGTCGGGATGCCGCCGGCAGCCCCAACGGTTAGTTTGCCGCTAATTTCGTCCCAGGACATTTCATACGCATCGGCGGCGTCGCGATTCGGGACGTTGTTGTTGTCAACAACGAACAGCGTGAATGCGCCGGCATCCGTTTCGAGCGATACGCCGTCCGTGGTGTCCAAAGCGTCTACACGCGGATGGGATGTGCGGTCGGGCGTCTGTTTCAACCCCTGCTCCGCGTTGAAGCCCGACGAAGCTTCCGTATCGGCGTAGTCGTTCCCGTCTGTGACGGCGTGATTATCGCCTTTCATGCCTCCGAGCGACGCCGATGCTCCGGTTAATGAGGATTTTCCTCCGTTTGAGCACGACACAGCGAACAGCGCAAACAAAGCCGCACACAGAACCGCAAAAACTGCAACCGCAATCAAATTACGCATAATTCCACCACTCCCGGGGCAAAGAGAATAAGCCAATGAGATTATACAGGTTATCCTGTTATCCTGCCAACAATAGCGGTATTAAGAACTTCACAGCGGCGATATTACAGCTTTTAACGTATCGCCGCCTTGTCGATCTCATCTACCCCACCGCGATTGTACCAGTCGAAGCTCGAAAATGAAAATCGCGCGATGGGATAGAATCCTTGTCAATGGTGAAATATTTCACAAGCGGCGGATGGTTTAAGGCGGCAGGTGAAAATGGGGGGTGCGCGGGATTCACGCGCGTCGTGGAGCCGAGGCTTCAGCCTCGGAATGCGGGATTTACGCGGCAACAGAGTCAGTGCGCGCGTGCAGGGCGCGGCTTTTACACCCGCCCACCGATGAATGAAAACAGTTCCATTTTGACCTTCCTCCACTCCTAAAGAAAGCCGCGCGCACCTGTAGAACGCCATTTAGCCTGTACAGCGCCCAGTCGTGGGCGCGTCTTTGCTATCAAAAAAGAGAGCGGCCATTCCTGGCCGCCGGGCGCCCTCAAAAGGGCGCTCTCTTTGTACTGCGAGCTTACAAATCCAACCCGGACCGGCATCGTCTCGGTGGCTGCGAGTGAACGCGAGCATCGCCGGCGTTTAGTGAGCGCTAGGAGTACGGAACTTCAGTTCCGTCGCTGCTCGATGCACTTCAGTGCAGCGTTTGCGCCGCTAAAGCGGCTTGAAGATGAAGCAACTGAAGTTGCTTACTCCGAAGAAACACCTACGCCACGGGCTCCCCTGTACGTGCGTGCGGCAGCACGCGCGCGATCGGGGTTTTCGCGCGCGTACACTCAAGACCGCGCGACTAATCGCGCATCTCCGCGGTAAATCGCGTATCCTGCGCGTCGTTGCGCAATTTCCCGAACTTTGATAGAATGCATTGCGGATTTCAGGCGCTCAAAGCGTATCTCTAGGAAGGCATATTATGAATCGCTCGTATGTGAAAGCGGTATCGGTTATCATCTGCATCGCGCTCGGCATTGCATTACTTTTTTCAGCGTGCAGCAAGAAAACCTCACGGCATTCGACTGGCAACTTCAGCGGCGTTTCATCGCCAGTTGCTCAGGAACAGTCAGATGAGAATAGACCACAGCCCATTACGCGCACACTCGCGCAGGTTGTAGCCGAGATCGAGGCCTACGAGCCGCCGGGGGAAGCCATGGTCGATCCCGATGTGTTTGCGATGCTTCGTGATGAGCTTGTAGCACAGATAACCAGGCTTGCGAAATCCGCAGGAACCGACAGGCTGGCCGCCGCTGCACCGACGGGGGATTCCGGGCGCGTCACCGATCTCGCGTATGACCCCGGCAGCGACATGCTCACGTGGAGCTATGCCAACGTCGGCGATTACGATCTATCAGGCGAAGTCGGTATTTCCGACATCACGCCGATCGCGCAGAACTACCTAGCGAACACGACCGACGGCGTAGGCAACGATGAGTACGAAGCGTGGGTGGATGGCGATGACAGCGGCGAGGTCGGCATATCGGACATAACACCTATTGCCAGTAACTACCTGAACGATGTAAAGGAATACCGGATTCTTACATCGGCATATCCAGACAGCGGATTTGCGACTCTCGGCGATCCGGTTCCCTACGGCGAACAGGGAGAATTCCCAAAAGCCTACTCCGTCGTTTTGCCCGATGGCGCCAGCGCCTATATGGCTGTTGAACCGGTTGGCGCTGACCTCGCACCCGGCGAACGAAGCGATGTAATTTCACTCATTGGAGAGCCGATCATCGCTTCTGTCGAGCCGACATCCGGCTTGGAGTTCGCGTCTGTAATGTTCTCTGCATCCGTCTCAGGCGAAGAGCCGTTCACGTACGCCTGGGACTTCGGCGGTGGTACAGATCCGGAGACGAGCACAGAGGAATCGCCGACTGTTTCGCTCGGTTCAATGGGAACGTACGATGCGTCGCTTACGGTTACAAACGATTACGGTCAGGACACATTCGATTTCACGCTTTCGGTTACGAAGCTCGTAAACGAGAATCTCGTGCCGGTGGCGCAGGCATGGCCGCTCGTCGGGGACGCGCCGCTCACGGTCGCGCTCGTATCGAACGGCTCGTACAATCTCACGGGCGAGATCGTGCTCTACGAGTGGGACTTCGAAAGCGACGGGGTCTACGATTACTCGCAGGCGCTACCGTATAACGTCGAGCACGAGTACGAGGGTGGAACCTGGCGCGCGACGCTGAGGATCACGGACGAAAACGGCGCGACCGCGGCCGCGGTGACCCCGGAGATAACCGCGCTCGCGGAGAATCCGAACTGGACGTTCGAGAAACTATTTGATTGGGAATACGGGGGGGAGCCCGAATATATAACGCTCAACATCGATCCCGATACCGGGCTTCCGATCCTCACGTATCTGAAGGATAGAAAATTCAAGATGACATTCAAGAACGAAGATATGGAGTGGGAAACCGACTATTGGGGGTTGTGGACTGGCGATAGTGTAAAAGATGTATCAAACGCGGTCATTTACGGTGATTCTTCGATCTTCCAGGTCGTAAGGAAGGATAATTCTCAAACCGGCGATAAACTGCTCTATGTGCTGAGGCGATTCCCGGACGGGGACTGGGACGACACTGTCGTTCTCGAATCCGATTACAGTTCTTCAACTCCCCGCCCGAAGCTCGCGCTCGACCCGGAAGGGAGGATTGGTCTCATCTATCCCTGTAGCGGCGGGATGGTAAAATACGCCTTATTCGATGGAGTTAGCTGGAACTACGAGCCGATGGATTTCGAGTATACCTGGCCATGGTTTGCAGGATTCGGGTACCGCGGCGATACTCCGTGCGCGGTGCGTGCCTGGGATACCATAACCGTCTTCGAAAAACAGGAAGATTCATGGAATCCTACGATTGTCGGAATACCGGATCCCGGTGATACGTTCGAAAATACTCTCTGTTCATCGAGCGGAGAAAGCCTGTACATCTGCGCAACGGAGCTCAACTCGCAAAAAACATGGATCTGGCAGAATACCGACGATTTATGGCTGAAAGACAAGCTTTACGATACAGGCGGCGCGCTTCTAGCTAAGCCGCAAGCCATCGCCTCGAACGAAAACATGGCTGCAGTAGCTTTGTACATAAACGACTTCCCCGGGTACTACCTCGTTCTTGCATACGGAACAAACGGCGA
>JAGGVC010000057.1 GCA_021158185.1 bacterium
GCACGGTTGCGAAATGCCCGGCCTCGGACTGCTACCTGCAGAGGCTTTATCTCGATTTGAGGAAGTACTACCTGAGCGTAATGGCGCGCGCAGGCTTGTCGCTGGTGGAAAAGACAGCTTGATGTGCATGCGCTCGCATATCCCGGGTATGGCCACAGACTAACGCCGCCGCCGCCGCGCGATTTTTTGTTCAATTCCCAGTTGATATGCTACTGTAAGGCCGCCGAAATGCTTGATGAAGCTGTCGGGCTTTCGGTGGAAATTGATTTTTTTTCGGAGGAGATACAATGGCTGCCAAGAAAAAAAACGTAAAGGCTGTCAAGCCGAAGGCAAAGCGCTCAGGCAGCGCAAAGAAGCCTGCCGTCAAACCCCTCGATTACAACAGGGAATTCGAGAAGTTGTCGAAGGAATACGAGAAGTTCCTTTACAAGAGCTTCCCCACATACGGCACGACGATGGGGCTTCCGGAATACGACGCACTCCTGTCGAATCCGACCCCGGCATTCTTCGCGCGATACGAAAAGAAGCTAAAGGATTTTCTGGCAAAGGTGAAAGCGATTCCAGCATCAAAACTCGATCTCGACAACAAGGTGGATCGTGCGATCGCGATCAACCTGCTTATGGTCGAGCTCAAGGAGATGAAGGACAGACCGGGCTGGAAGCGTTCCGCCAGCATGTATTTCCAGGAACCGATGTACGGCGTATACGTGATTCTGACCCGCGCGGGCGATGACCTTCCGAAGAGAGCGGACGGAATAATCGCAAGAACCGCGGGCCTGCCAGCCCATCTGGCTCTCGGCAAGAAGAACCTCAAGAATCCGCCGAAGCTCTTCGTCGAAAGCGCGATCCTGTCCGCGCGCGGTGCGAAGATGTTTTTCGATACGACCGTGCGCAAGTTCGCTGACACGCTTACCACTGGCAAGAAGAAAAAGCTCGCTGCCGCCTGCAACAAAGCCGTGAAAGCGATGGACGATTACATCAACTGGATGGAGACGGATCTGATGCCAAGGGCGAAGGGCGAATGGCGCTCCGGAAAGGCCAGGTTCAACTATCGCCTGAAAACATACCACGAGGTACCCTACGACGCCGATTCGCTTTACGAGCTCGGCAAGAAAACCTACGCTTCGACCATCAGGCAGATGCAGAGGCTCGCCAAGAAAATCGATCCGAAAAAGTCCTGGGAGGAGATCGTATCGGGTCTCAAGAAGAAGCATCCGACGAACAAGGAGCTTGTCGGTTATTACGCGAAGGAAATGAAGCGTGCGCGCAAATTCGTAAAAGAGCACGATCTCGTGAGCTTCCCGCCCACCGAGGAGATCAAGGTCGTCGCAACGCCCGACTTCGCTCGCCCGATCATCCCCTACGCAGCGTACCTCATGCCCGGCCTTTACGAAAAGAAGCAGACCGGTATCTTCTGGGTCACTACGGTCGCGAAGGGCACGCCGAAAAAACAAGCCGATGCACAGCTCGAAGGCCACAGCAAGTACGGCATCGTCGTAACATCGCTCCACGAGGCGTACCCCGGCCACCATCTCCAACTCACACGCGCCAACATGAAGCCGCGCATCTGGCGGCATACTCACCATACGAGCGTGTTCGCGGAGGGCTGGGCGCTTTACTGCGAGGAGATGATGTTCGAGAAGGGCTTCTACAGCGATCCGCGCATCCGCTTGCTCCAGCTCAAGGATCAGCTATGGCGCGCCACCCGCGTGATGATCGACGTTTCGCTCCACACGCGTGGGATGACCTTTGACGAGGCTGTCAAAATGCTCATCGAGAAAGCGCATCTGGAAGAGCCGAACGCGATCACGGAAGTGCGCCGCTACTGCCAGACACCGACACAGCCCATGAGCTACGTCCTGGGCAAGCATCTCGTATTGGAGCTCAAGAAGAAGATGAAGGCGAAGACGGGCAGGAAGTTCGATCTCAAGGCCTTCCACGACGCCTTTATCGATCACGGCACGATCCCTGTTTCCCGCGTCGAGCAGCTGATGGATATCGGGTAAGGGCGACGAATTACCGAACGCTTGATCGAATCAGGCATCTGCCGGCATTCATTCGCATCCGCGCACGCGGATACAATCCCGCTAGGACATAGCTTTTTTTCTGAAGAGCACGACTGCACCGCGAAAGAAAAGATAGATCATCAATAGCTGGCAGGCCACGCAGATAAAGTACCATTGGAGCGGATTGTCGCCTATTCCGCCTTCGAGCATTATGAATGACATAATAAGTGCGCCGTATGGATGGACCATCATGGTAATAAGGCCGGCTGTTTCGTCATATAAATCGCGAAATATGTAATTCATTGCGAGAATCACCAGCACGATCGGCAGAACCGTGTGGGTGATGTAGTAGCCGAACACGAGAAGGAATCTCCCCGACGCGGATCGGGCCAACAACGAGAAAAACGCGGCCGCGGAAATAAACGTCGCCTGGAAAAGAATAAACCCTAGCGCAATTGCGGCGAAGCTGCCGATGCCGAGCGAGTCATAGAATGGAGCATCTTCCGAGAAGATGACGAATGTCGTGATGAACATCGCCGTATACACGGCTGCGGGCAGTATATATCTCACCGCGCGGGCGGCGAAAAGCTGGGTCGCGATTGCCTCGCCGGGGATTCCGGCAGCTATCCACTCGTGAGCGATTTTCCTGTCCACGGCGTCCGAGAGCAGGAGCGTCCCGACCGAAAGAGCGTTGAACGATGCATAGAGCGGAACGACGACAAATCCTATTACCCTGATAAATTCCGGAAAAAACTCACTCGCTGCGGCGGAATAAGCAATTAGAATCGAGCATGCGTACGCAATGAGAGCGATGATTGCGAGAAACGTGATCGCCCCATACGGCGTGTTGAGCCACGGCCTGAAGCGCGCAAGCCTGTTGACGAGCCGCCTGTCGAGAACGAGCATCTCCGCACCGAAAATCGGCATTCTCTCCGCAGCCCTCGCGAAGACGAGTATTCGTTTTGTTATATGCAAACCACATCAACTTTACCATGGAGACACACCCAACCAAGAGAGCGCCGTTTCCACGGCGCATTCCTTTTCGATATGACCGAAATGTGACCTGAACAGCTTTACTGAAACCGTTTGATATATAATCTTCCCCGTGTCAGACATTATCAAGCAGCCGCATCACATCATCACGACGGCGTCTCCTACTTCGTCACCTCGAACACACGTGACAGGTTGATTCTCCCCGATGTCGCACGCAAAATCGCACTAGACTCGTTCAAGCATTTCAACGGAGTCAGATACAAACTCTACGCCGCCTGCGTGATGCCGGATCACTTCCATTTGCTCCTCTATCTGATGAAGGATGAGAATGGCGAGTACTTCAAACTGTCATCGGTTATGAATTCTCTTAAAGGATACTCCTCGCACAAAATCGGCAGGGAGCTGGGAATCAAAGGGGGAATATGGCATCGGGGTTACTACGATGTCGTCGTGAATACGCGCAAGGAGAAAAGCGAGAGCTGGGAATACATCCTGCATAATCCCGTAAGGGCGGGCATCGTAAAGAAATGGCTGGATTATCCTTACGTCTGGTCGTCAGGAATGCCGTAAAGAGGATTGGGGATGCGCCCTAGAAAGGGCGCTCTCTTTGTATGTATTTCCATTGATCTATTCTTTGATAACATAACTTATCAACACAACAAACATATGCGCGCCGTCCATATAAAGAATAACCCCCTCAACC
>JAGGVC010000054.1 GCA_021158185.1 bacterium
ATCTGGGACACTTCACATAGCGCACTCAATAAGAATGTTCTGATTATCGATCATGTCAAGATGTTCCGAATCAGTCTTGCTTCGATGCTAAATGCGAATGATTACAAGGTTGTGGGGGAAGTGTGGAGTCCTGACGAATCAACAATTATAGAAACTCTGCTCCTCAAGGCGCCTTCAATCATAACGATCGATTACAATATGCCGGAACTGAGCTGCGGACATCTTATCAAACGGATCAAGACAACAGCACCCGATGCCAAAATCGTGATCATCAGCGAAGAGCTTTCAAGCGAGGAGATTAGCGCTATGCTGAGGGCAGGGGCGAACGATTTCGTCACAAAGCCGGTGCAACAGATTAAGCTGTTGGCTGTACTTAAGGGTCTTTAGCGTTCAATTCCTAATTTGACGGACTTGCGTTTGATGATAAGCCGTCCTTCCCTAATGAGGTTACATCACGTCATTTGTGGCATTGTTCTCGTTATTACACACGCTGCCATTCTTTCTCTCTTTATTATTTCCCTGGGGCGTGGTCCTGATATAATTTACATTGTGTCGCATTGCGCCTGTGTGTGTAACTTTACGTTTCAAGGCAATCGATGAGGTTGAGTCATGCCGCATTCGAAGGAAATCGAGACTCTCGAAGCACTGGAAGAGATACTTGGCCTTCTTGCCAAGAAAGAAGCTCAGCTCTTGGAGTTGGGCAAGGAGATTGAGCAGGTTAAAGCTGAAAATGAAAGATTGAGGGCAGAGAGCGGACAAAGCAGATTGCAGCACGAGAAAGAAACCCAGACTAACAGCTCATTTGACGCACTTAACAGGACTGTCCTGATTATTGATCATGTCAAGATGTTCCGGGTCAACCTGGCTTCCATACTGAATGCGAACGGATACGAGGTTGTGGGAGAATGCCATCCTGAAGAATCGACGATTATAGAAACTCTGCTCAAGAAGGCGCCTTTGATCGTTACGATCGATTACCACATGCCTGACCTGAGTTGCGAGAATATAATCAAACTGATCAAAGAGAAAGCGCCCGATGTAAAGGTCGTGGTTATCAGCGAAGAGCTTTCATATGATTCGATCTACACTATGCTGAAAGCCGGGGCGAGCGATTTCGTCACAAAGCCGGTGCAGCCAACTAGGCTGCTAACTGTGCTGAAAGGGCTTTATCCGCTCTAAAAGTAGAATGGCTGGAGCCCAGGCGATGATGAAATGCTCAATCTTTCCGGTTTCACAATATTTAACGTCGTTTAACACGGCATATCGGAACATTTCCAGGTTTCGTCCGTCTAAATACTTGAAGCCACCCCAATTTGGCTTCAAGCTTCAAATTACCCCTCCCCCCAATGAGGGCCTTCCAAAAAGGAAGGCCTTTTTTTTCGTTGAATTTCACTTGTGATTGCTGTTTAGGCGAATGTAAATCCGGCATCGCTTGCTCCAAAGGCTGTAATAGTATAGAATCGCTTGCTTGATATGAGGTTACATCCTGTCAGATGCGGCATTGCTCTCGGTATTACCCATGCTGCACTTCTGTTTGTCGTCAGCGTGCTTGCTGGCCTTTTCAGCTGGGGCAACGAGTGGGTGCACTTTTTTTCGATGCTCTATATCGGGTATAACACAACGATAGTTGGAATCGCGTTTGGCGTTATCTGGTCGTTCTTCGCGGGCTTCGGGCTTGGATGGATTTTTTCCGTTGTCTTCAACTTCCTCGATTATCTCGACCAGAGCGACGAGTATGATTAGTGTTCGATGTGCAAGGCAGGATTTCGATACCATATGCATATTTGTGATAGATTCCGCCAGTGATGTGGCTGTAGTTGGACTATGAGCATTCGCGCGTACGTACCAGCAATGGTGTTTCAACTCTGCCTTGTGAGCGGAACATATCTTTTTGCCCGAATCGGTACAAACGAAATACCGGTTATCGCCTTTGCTCTGATCCGTTTTGCAATCAGTGCTGCGGTGCTTTTCTTCCTCTGCAAGCTTACCGGTAGGATCAAGCGCATTCACAGATCCGACTGGGGAATGCTAATTTTTCTTTCAATACTGCTGATTCCCGTCAATCAGGGGCTTTTCCTCTTCGGTCAGCGCTTGGCGACAACGACACACGGCGCGCTAATATATGCGCTGACTCCGATCTTCATCGCCATTTTCGCGTACCTGTGGGTTCGCGAAATGATACCTCCGCTACGCTGGGTGGGAATCATACTCGGCGTTGCAGGAGCTCTTTATGTAATCGCCTGCTCAGGATTGGAGTTTGGAATCGAAAGCTTCAGTGGCGATATACTGATCTGGTTTGCAATGATAAGCTGGGCATTGTTTACGGTATTCGGAAAGAAATTTGTGACCAAATACGGTGCTTTCTTTTCCATGACCGCCATCCAAATCGTGGGGCTTTTGATTGTGCTGCCGCTTGCTCCCTTCGCATGGCGTGAACTTGCGGAAAAGCTCGCGACTGTTGGAGTGGCTCCCATCGGCTGGGTCTCGCTTGCCTATGTTACGCTCGGTACATCGGTCTTGTCATACGCTCTCTGGTACTGGGCGCTTGCCAGGGTACCGGCGGCTAAACTCGGCGTCTGGATGAGCCTTCAGCCGGTTGTTGCCACGGTTTACAGTCTGCTCGTCTTCGGCACTTCCGAAATATCAAAAGCATTTATCGTTGGTGGTATCGTTTCGCTTATCGGTGTCATTATCGCACAGAATACGATGGATTCAGGGGGGGAGGATAGAAGGCACATCACTGCCGCGTGATAGAATTACCATCCTTGAACCTTCTTTGATGTATGGCAGCATTGCTTTAACTGTTGCTTCAGCTAAAGTGTTATTCAGGCGAAGAAAGGGAAATGTTTACCGGATTGATCAGTGAAATCGGCGAAGTGAAGAATGCGAGGCCGCAGGGAGGCGGTCGGCGAATTCTGGTAAGTGCGCCGATAACTGCTACGGATTGCGAGATCGGTGATTCGATTGCCATTGACGGTGTGTGTCTGACCGTTGTGGAGACAAGAAACGAGGTTATCGGGTTTGATGTTAGCGAGGAAACGACACAGAACACGACGCTTAAGCATCTTCGAGCCGGTGAGAAGCTCAATGTTGAATCGGCACTGAGAGCGGGAGACCGGTTCGGCGGTCATTTCGTGCAGGGGCATGTTGATACGACCGGGAGCATAACGACAATCAGGGGACCTGAAGGCGGACGCGAGGGCGTTCTTGAGGTTGAGCTGCCGCATTCCAGCAGGATGTTTCTGGTGTCAAAAGGATCTATTGCCGTCGATGGAATCAGTCTGACGATACAGAGTATCAGCGGGAACTCGTTCATGTCTATTATCGTGCCGCACACATACCGTGCCACCATCCTGCAATACAAGCGGAGCGGCTCGCTTGTGAATATCGAATTCGACATGATTGTGAAGGCTTTGCACGGTATGCTTCCGGGTGTCATTGAAGGTGTTGAAGAGCTTACATTTGACAAGCTTCGCAAGTGGGGTTATTGATGGAAGTTGAACGAATTGAACGTGTTGAAAAAGCACTGAGCGAGCTTCGCGCGGGCAGATTCATCATTATTGTAGATGATGCCGACCGTGAAAACGAGGGAGATCTCGCAATGGCCGCGGAGTTTGTCACGCCTGAGGCGATAAACTTCCTTGAGACGAACGCTCGCGGGCTCATCGTCGCGCCTATGACAGGCGACAGGCTCGATGTTCTCGAACTCCCTCTTATGGTTGAGCATTCAACTGAAAGACATGGCACTGCTTTTACGATCAGCGTGGATGCGCGTGAAGGCACGACGACCGGTATAAGCGCGGCTGATCGTGCAAAAACGATACAGGTATTGATCGACAACGAATCCAAGCCTGACGACCTTCTGCGGCCGGGGCATACATTCCCGCTCAGGGCAGATCCTGCGGGTGTTTTAAGGCGGATCGGACAGACTGAAGGGATAATCGATTTAGCGAAGCTCGCCGGGCTGAAACCGGGCGGAGTGATCTGCGAGATAAAGAACAAGGACGGCAGCATGGCCCGTATGCCCGATCTGGAAGTGATTGCAGGGAAACTTGATCTTCATATTGTGCAGGTAGCCGATATTGTCCACTACAGGCTTCAGACGGAGCGATGGGTGGAAGAGGTTGCACGCGCCGAGCTTCCAACGAAGCACGGAGATTTCAAAATTGCGGCCTTTGTAACGAAGGACGGAAAGGAGGAGCACGTAGCGCTTATTCTAGGCGATATATCGCCTGAGAACGACGTGCTTGTGCGTGTTCACAGTCAATGCCTTACCGGTGATACATTCGGAAGCTTAAGGTGCGATTGTAAAGAACAGCTGAATTACGCCTTGAAACTCATCGGAGAAGAGGGCACTGGAGTTATCGTTTATTTGAATCAGGAGGGCAGGGGGATTGGCCTCGCAAACAAGATAAAGGCATATGCTCTTCAAGATAAGGGCTACGACACCGAAGAGGCTAACGTGAAGCTGGGATTTCCTCCCGATCAGCGTCAATATGGAGTCGGTGCCCAGATACTGCGTTTGCTTGGTGTCAGGAAGATTCGATTGATAACCAACAATCCCCGCAAGATGATCGGTCTTGAAGGCTATGGGCTGAGTATTGTCGATCGTGTACAGATTCCTTTCGATGCCGTGTTTAACGAGCATAACCGCTTTTATCTCGAAACCAAGGAGAAACGCATGGGGCATATCATCTCCGATTCGAAAGGCGACTGGCAAAACAGCATTAGATCTGAATCCCAAGGATACACGAGTGAGCCGAGCGAGAATTCGGAATCGAAGGATTCAGGTGACTGATATGCTTCACAAGGGAATGACTGTCACGCTTTTTATGATTGCCGTGCTCATCGTTGCAGTGGCTTGCCTCGGATCAAACGGAGACGATTCCGGAAAGGTGAATCCGGTTTTGCACGATAGCGACGGGAATGCAGTTCAGAACATTCAGCAGATCGAATTCAGCCTCGCCGGCACGTTCGACGGTTCGGAGACACCTGTTGGCAAATTTACGAGTCTGTCTGCAGTTGCAGCCGGTCGGGACAATGTGTTTGTTGCCGACCGTGATTACTCATTTGTCTATATCTTCGGCAGAGATGGAAAGCTAGAGAAACCGATCGGTTGCGGATTCCGAGTCGAGGATTATGTACTTGACGATGAATCAATGCTCGATTCATATTCACATGCTGAATACGAGCTTGCTCCTGAGCTTGCCAACGAGATTGCACTGCACCGTTTCTTCAGACCCGAAGATTTGGAAATTACAGCAGGCCATTTGTATGTTCTCAGCTCATTTATGGCAAATCTGAGCAGTATGAATCCTCTTGGCCCGTGCATTTTTGAATTCACACTTGAGGGGCAGTATTACGAAGAACGGAAAATCAGTCAAGTGATATTTCCTATGAGGCTTTCAGTCGCGCCTACAATGCTGATCACGGCTTCGGACGCAGTAGTTAACGATGTTGCAATTTACATCGCCGACGGAGTAAATTCGTACATCAACAATGAGAAAGGCGTAAGCGGCAGATCGTACTACTTGAACGAGGTCAAGATGAAGGACAACCCCGAAGAGCTTTCAGCCTACCGTGCGGAACACTCCAACCGAGGCCTCGGTAAAGAGCAGTATTCCGGCATTTCCGGTGTTGCTTCATATGTTCCCGAAACAGATGAGGGGCTGATGGATGAATGGGCGAAGGTTCTCGTGTGCGATACAGGAAATGACCGCGTGAAAATCCTGGACTTTAATGGCAGAATTCTCAGGATCATTAACGGAAGTGCTCTGGGCGTCAATGGATTCTTGCAGCCCGTTGATGTCGAGGTAGACACTGACGGCAACATATTCATTTTGGACGGCGATGCTCAGCGCGTCGTAGTGCTCGATAAGTATTTCAGGTTCCTGTGCGGATTCGGTTCTGGAGACATTGTCGAGGGACAAGCGATTTCGGTTGATCCGATGGGTGATGTATGGATCGCAGATAAAGGGAAAGCGATGATTTTGCACTTCGAGCGGCATTAGGGTTTTGACTGAGATTATCCCAAAAATGCAGATAGGAGAAACTTCCGCTGAACTGAAGAAAGGCGGCAAGCATGCCCTTGCGAGAGCGATCACGCTTGTCGAGGATTCTCCCAGGTTTGCCGGAACACTTTTCGAATCCCTGGGCACACGAGCACCTGAAGCGATGCGCCTGGGCATTACCGGACCTCCCGGGGTGGGTAAAAGCACAATAATTTCGCGCCTAATACCGCGAATACTCGATGATGGTTATAAGCTCGGTGTTTTGCTCGTCGACCCGACAAGCCCGATTAGCGGTGGTGCAGTGCTCGGTGACCGTATCAGGCTCAGCGAAATCCTGAAGAGAAACGATGTATTTGTGAGAAGCCTAGCGAGCAGGGGCAGTCTTGGCGGTGTGAGTCTTGCGACGGGAGCTGCTATCAGACTTCTCGAACACTGGGGCGCGGATATCGTGATTGTCGAAACCGTAGGCATGGGGCAGGCGGGAACCGATATTGCTTTTCTCGCGGACGTTGTGTTCCTTGCTCTTTCGCCGGGGGCAGGAGATGCGGTTCAGACGATGAAGAGCGGGATTCTGGAAGTTGCCGATGCATACATCGTGAACAAGGCGGATATGCCCGGCATACCGAGCCTTATTGCGTCTCTGGAGGCGGATCTTGTGATGGAAGATGGGTCATCACCTGTGATTCTGACTGCAAATGCGCTAAAGGGCGAGGGAATTGAGGAAGTGTGGCAGCGATTCAGGGAACTGCGCGATTCGAAGATGACCGGAGACAAGGGGCTTGAATTTCGAAAAATGCGGACTGCAGGAGAGTTGAAGTTTGTAACGGAGCTTCTTCTTCGCGACATGATGTGGAACGATGCAGGATTGACCAGAAGGGCGGATGAACTCATATCTGCTATTTGCAATGGTAGAGCGGATATATTCGGTGCAGCATTAACTCTTCTTGAAGATGCAGGGCTTGATTCTTTTGAATGAATGCAGTATTAGCACCATTCCGCACGGATCTGGTTACCTGCTTTTTTTCAGCAAAATGTTTTTTTGTAACCCGTGATGTGGATAAACCGATTTTTCTCCGGTATAATGGTGAGTCAGCGAGGGGTTGTATGGTCTGCATTTCCAGTTGAGTTCTTAAAGTCAGTATCAGCCTAATTTTGGAGCCGCTACGCTTGATTGTTTCCACAAAAGACTGAATGGAGGTCTTTACGGATTGTTAGAGAAGGTTATCAACAGCAGGGACATGTTTCCCGGTGAAAGACCTGGAGCATTTGCAATGATAGCGCGTAAATGTTACTTCTGCTCGGATGATGCTGAGAGCATTATGGTCCGCGAGAGAATGAGTAATTCCAAGAAACCCGACGAAGTAATCGCTATCTTTGATTCGCCGGCGTATCGTGCAGCTACGAGATCCGGGACAAAGCTCAGGCCAACATACAGCATCGGGCATTTCACTAAAGACGAAGTGACCAAGGCAGAGAATCTGCGGCTAGATGATTCCGTGAAGATGTACCTTCGCGCCATCGGCCAGGTTCCACTTCTCACTCCGGCAGAGGAGATCTATTTCGCCCGCCGGTATCGCGAGGGCGATTTATCCGCGAAGGAACGCCTAATCAACGCGAATCTGCGGCTTGTCGTTTCGATTGCCAAGAAGTTTCTGAACCGCGGGATGAGTTTTCTCGACCTGATTCAGGAAGGAAACCTCGGGCTCATCCGCGCTGTCGAGAAATTCGACCTCGACCGCGGGTTCAAGCTCTCGACGTATGCAACGTGGTGGATTCGCCAGGCTATCAGCCGTGCACTTGCAGACCAGGGCGAGCTTATCCGCAAGCCCGTTCACATGGTCGAGACTATCACGAAGCTCTCGAAGGCCAGCAAGGAGCTTCAGCAGACCAGGGGGCGCGAGCCTACAAGCAAGGAAATAGCAGTTCGGATGGAAGTAACCGAAGAGAAGGTGCGGGACATCCTTAAAGTTGCGCAGAAGCCGATCTCGCTCGAAAAGCCCATTGGCAACGATAAGGATTCACTGTTCCAGGACTTCCAGGAGAACAAGAACATCATCGTTCCCGAGGTCGAGACCTTGTACGAGCTAACGAGAGCCAAGATTGACAAGATTCTGCAGTCCTTGGGCGAGCGCGAGGAAAAGGTGATAAGGCTTCGATACGGGCTGGACGATGGTCAGCCGCGCACACTTGAGGAAGTGGGCCGCGAATTCTGCGTGACTCGCGAGCGAATCCGCCAGATCGAGGTAAAAGCGCTCAAGAAGCTCAAGCATCCAAGCCGTAAGAAGCAGTTTGTGGGGCTTCTTGAATTTTGCGATAGATCTAGGCCCTGATGCGCTGATTATCGTGCATAACCAAGGGCGGCGTTTTGTATTGGACGCCGTCCTTTTTCGTTTTCGGTTCACATTTTGCCAGTTGCACGTCTAAATATTCTTTGCCCGGTTGGTTCACTTAGCGTATGTTTTCTAGCGAAAGCAAAAATAATCGCAGGATGAACCGCCCGATGATTTTTGTTGGGTGGGTTCTTGTACTGCTTTTCCTGTGCGATATCCTCTGCATCGGAGTGTTTTGGTTTCACGGTGCATCAGCAGATGTCGCTAACCTATATGTCAAGCCTGCAAGTTTGCCGGATCTGACGAGGTTTCCGTATTCTATCGCTGCCGCCTGGCCTTACCCGCCTGTTATTTTCGATTTCGCCGAGAAAGAGGTCGCAGGAGGCGAGGAAGGCCGGGAATACACGTGGCTTCGGATGAACTACATCTCGCAGGTTGATGATCGCGTGTTTAATCTCGTTCATCCTGCACAGGGCTCGCCGAGCATCGCCAATCTCAACAATGCATCCACGGTTAGAACTGGTCTGATGCAAAAAATGCAGGGAAAGAATCATGATGACCCCATTGTCCTTAATATTTTGAGCCGCCGGATTGTGAAATTGGATAGCGGATGGGTTGCTGAAATCGAGATAGAAGGAAAGAAGATCAACTTCTATCCGCCCAAAGACGAAGGAAGGGCTGAATCCATCATAGACGATAACGAACCTAAAGCATCTCTCGCTCCGCTTCTGGAACCGGGCGCTGCTCCAACCATTTCAAAGCCGCTTTCGGGATACTTCGAAAGAAATGAATGGCCGCTTGTGATCGCCAGAGGCGGGGATGTTCCGATACTTGTCGCAGGGAGCAGAGGAACTGTGGTCAAGCTTGATGAAAGCGGTCGCTTCCTTGGCAGTGCGAAGATTTCGAAGGGCACCGGAAGCGACAGTGAAGCACCCGGGTTCTGGACGCCGATAGGCGGAGTGTATATGGGCAAGTATCTCGTATCCGCGGATACAGTATTGTCCGTTCGCAGGTTTCTGGTCATTGTACTTCTTGCTACCCCGCTTCTTGCTTACCTTTCCTTTGCCTGGGCAAGAAGATAACCCGGATTCAACGGCATGCTAGAATAAACAGCCATTTTCTTGTGTTTTCCAGGAGTAACACCGTTGATCAGACAGTTAACAGCATTGAGTTTGTTTATTGTTGCAGCACTTGTTTCTTGGTTCTTCTTCACTGGCGCAGCTTTTTCCGAAGACGGCGAGGATGTGGAAGTCGAGGTTGAAGTGCGCGAGGTCGAACCGGGTACTGAGCGTCCGGCCGAGCTCAAGCCTGTCGGCACAGCAGAACCTGGCAGCCCGTGGAAATTCAGTCCGAAGGGTCCGTTAGAGTGGGTATGTCAGCATCCGTTCGCGCTCACTGTGCTTCAATTTCCTGCCGAGTCCGCATATATCCTTGCCCCCGGCGAAAGCAGATTGGGTTACCGCATCGATCTCGCCAATAACTTTTTCGTTCATCAGAGCGGTAATGGACTTGTGCAGCTCGACTTCGAGAGCTTTCGCCAGACACTCAGCTACCGCAGAGGCATCAACGATAAACTTGAACTTGCTGCATTTGTTCCGTTCCAGTACAACTCAAGCGGATTTTTGGACAGCATCATCGAAAGCTGGCATGATTTTTTCGGCCTTCCCACCGGTGACCGCCCGAATTTTCCAACGAATCAGTACAGCTATGTAGTTGTTACGGACAACGAGTTCCGTGTGCTCGGCGAAAGCGATCAGTTCGGTCTTGGCGATGTAACATTGACGGGCAAGTACTTCATACGTCCCGAGGATAAGCGTTGGCCTGCTCTTAGTGCTCGTCTTGGAGCGAAGCTTCCAACCGGAGATGCCGAAAGCCAGCTCGGCAGCGGCGGGTTCGACTTCGGTTTCGATTTCCTCGCACAGAAAACCTACGGCAACTGGATTCTCTACGGCCAGACGGGGTATATCTTAACCGGCGGAAATGACTTCGGGCTCGATGGCAACGATCTTTGGGAGTGGTCGCTCGCAGGGGAATACCAGACTAGCGGCAGACATTCCTGGATCGTTCAGTTCCACAAGACAACCAATGCTTACTACACCGGAGTTGAGGATATCGATGTTGATACGGTCGAGTTCGCGCTTGGATGGAAAAGGTACATCGGCAGGAACTTGCTCTGGGAAGGCGGATTTTCCGAGGATGTCATCGTGGACAGTGCGCCGGATTTTGCTGTCTTCACACAATTCACTTACGAGTTTTAGTTTGTCTGAAACGGGTGAGGACAGTGTGGAAGGAATGAGAGGGAAGAAGAAATGAACAGAATTCGGCTGATCGGCATTGCAGTTCTATTGCTGACGGTTGTTATTCTGTCGGTATTCACCGGCTGTCCGAAGAAGCAGGCAGGCGGCACCGGCACTGACTCGGCGGGGCAGGGCGGAAGGGTGGTGCGCCCGACTCCCAGTGAAGCCACAGACTGGGGGCATATCGAAGTCAGGGTGTATGCGGGAGACGAGCGGATAGGTGCCGAATCAGAGTTGTTCCTATACGCTCCCAGCGATCACAAGTACGCCGTCGCGGAGATCAAGGACGGCATTTCGGAAAAAGTACCCGTTGGCAAATACGACCTTGAGGTTGTATACGTCGATGATTATGGAAGTGAGCGAATTAAATGGGTGGAAGGAATCCAAATCGTTGCGGGTAAAACCTTCAAGGAAAAAGTGAGCTTCGACTTCGGTAGGCTTGCCGTCAAGGTCGGTGGCGCAGGCACATCCTATACAGCAAGTGATATTTCGGTCGCCGTCTTTCCCTCCGGTGAAAAGAGGCGTGCCGTCGCCGAAGGCTGGGCGGATTCATCGCTCGAAGTGCTTGTAGGCACGTACGATGTTCTATTCGAGATCGTCAAGGGCGGCACACCGCAGAAGATGTGGGAACGCAGCGTAGAGATCGAAGCGAATAGAACAACGACTGTAGAGGTCAATTTCAGCGGCGGATCGCTGATTGTACGACTACAGGGAGGCGCATCGCTGCCCGGCACGAGCGTAGATATTTTCTCTGTAGGAAGCCGGTCGCATCCGATTGCACGCTGTGAGCCGGGTGAGGAAATCGACATCGATCCGGGAAGTTACGACATTCGCATAAGAGTCGGCAGGGGTTCGAAGGCATACGAATATTGGGAAGAGAATGTCAACGTAGCGATGGGCAAAACGAACAAAGTGGACATCAAGCTGCCCGTCGGAACAGTCAAAGTGAACTCGTTTTCAAGCGGTGGCGGCCAGATCGCGGGTACCGAATTCACGGTGTTTGTCTATTCACCTGGTGATACGTCGAATGCGATCCTATACCTGAACGGCGCGGAAACCTTCACGCTCGATCCCGGCAGCTACGACATCCGCGTGGAATACACCAACAGCCAGAATAAACCGTCGGTCTGGATAAAGGGCTTGAGCATCAGGGCTGGTCAGCACAAGACTCTCAGGGCGGATTTCGAGATAACGAGCATCACCACGATAGTCATGGTCGGCAAAGAAGAACTTCCCGGTAACCAGGTTAAGGTTTATTACTGTTACGAGAACGATGAAAGCAACTACGCGGGAGTAACGATATCCGGTGTACCGGCAATTCTCGAATCCGGCAGTTATAAGATCAAGGTGCAGTACACCGGCGGCCCCGTTCTGATCGAGGAGTGGGCGGGAACTCACCGTGCCCAGACCGGAAAGGCAATTACTGTAGAGCACAGCCTCAAGGCCGGATGGGTGACGTTCACGAAGAACTCCGGGCAGTTGAAATGTCTTACCCAAAAGGGCATTGAAATCGCGGTAAACATTGGCGACAAGATTCTTATCCCGCAGGGCGTTTACACGCTGACTACTCCTGAAGGCGAAATCATCACGCTCGATATCGGAGCCGGCGGCAAGCACGAATATTAGCGGTTGTATTTACAGAACCGAATCTGCTTTGCCGACCGCCGCGGTAATCAGGCACGTACATTCTTTACCGTCAATTATTCCTTCAAATCGAACGATTCATCCGCGCTTAGCGCGTTTTTCATCGCGCGCGCGGCCTCGCGTACAGAAGGCGCGCCGATTAATGCACCGATCGCGGCTACGCGCCGCACTCCGCGCTTGACAATCTCGCCGATATTCTCAAGGTTGATTCCTCCAAGCATGACGACGGGGAACGGCACGTCTTTTCGTCCAAGCGCCACGGCCGTTACCAGCGCCGATGTCACAGCCTGTGCCCCAAGGCCGTCAAGAACGACGCCTCCCTTTTCAGTCGGAAAAATCGGTGAATACCAGCAGTAATCTGCGCCTAAGCCTGCATTGAAGGATATTTCATCGAGCGAATGAGCG
>JAGGVC010000035.1 GCA_021158185.1 bacterium
ACGTTATCAATTACATTCTTGCGAATCCTGTGGAAAAAGGACTTGTTAAAAAGTGGGTCGATTATCCGTTCACATGGATTCGAGGTGGAAAACCGGAGAAATAGGTTCGAGTAGATATCGTCGGCACTCGCGTTCGCTCGTGGGGCGGCGAGACGCCGCCAGTCCGGGATAGTTTTGTTTCATTTACTGTGACCCGTGAAGAAACGGTCAAGAAACATTTGCCGCGGGCGGTCGGTGTCCGGACTTGACAGGATTTCACTATAATTGTTAATGGGGAATGTGGATTGGAATCCGGACTGCCTGACCCAATTCAGGGATAAACCTATACTCTTGCAAGGCGAAATGAAGTACACAGATGAATTCAGATCCATGGTTGTAGAAGCGTACCTTGCCGACAGACGCCCGGTCGCCGTCGCTAACCGTTTCGGTATCCACCACACGACGGTTGTACGCTGGGCCGAGATGCGGGCGGAAGGCGATGCAGTCAGCAAGCCTTCGGGCGGAAACGGCAAATGTGAAGCAGGCAAAGATGCAGGCGGGAACGGGGCTGACGGGAACGGAAGTCCAGCCGCCCGCGGTGCGTTCGTTGCGCCTGTTGAAGGCATCGTCTATTCACCGGAAGGAAGCGCCGCCGTCGTTAAGCAGGAAGGCGTGGAAACCGAAGCGCAAACGAACGATGCCGAGCTTGACGGTGAAATCGAAAATCTCGCAGGGCGGGTCGAGCGCGCATACCTGAAGTTCCTTCTCAAGCCTGAGTCAATCGAGAAAACCGCGTCCAAGGATGCGGCGGTGGTTTACAAGACCGTTGCGGAAATGGAACTCAAGCGCGAGGCGCACAGGCTTACGATGGGAAAATCGAGCCTGGCGGACGAGAATGCGGACGGCGATGAGCATCCCGGCCTTCTCGGTTGGGAGCGTGTTCTCGAACGCATCATAACGCTCGACGGTGACGGGGACGGCGTCTAATAGGAGCTATGCCACAGGCGCGGAATGCGGCCTTGAGCCTTTTCAATAACTCCTAAACAGTTTTCGCGTGAAGCCTTGCGCGCGATCGAGCGTGTTCTTCTGCAAGGCGATTCCAGGCTTGAGTTCTTTCTCAAGAAACTAACTATGAACGATAATCAAACCGAAAATATGATTCTTTCGTCGCGGCGAAGGCGTGAAAAGCTCGCAGGAATGATGGATTTCAGGCGTTTCTCTGCGCTTGCAGGCTACGAACCGCACGAGGGGCAGAAGCTCATCCACGCATCGGACAGACGGTTCAGGCTTGCGGTGTGCGGCAGGCGGTTCGGCAAGAGCATGCTTGCGGCGAACGAGGCGGCGTTCAATGCGCTCATGCCCGATGCGAGGGTGTGGGTTGTCGCGCCGTACCGCGAGCTTGCGGGGCGCGTTTGGCGGCACGCGCGCGAGGTGCTGGTGCACAGGATGCGGCTCAAGCCGGAGAGCGACCGGGCGAGCGAGATGTATCTGAAATTCCCTTGGGGCGCGGAACTGATCGGAAAAACGGCTGAGAACCCCGATTCGCTTCTCGGCGAGGGGCTGGATTTCGTCGTGCTAGACGAAGCGCCGCGCATCCGGGAGGGCGTGTTCGCACGGTTCATCCTGCCATCGCTTACGGACAGGCGCGGGCGCGCGCTCATCATCGGCACACCGCGTGGGCGCGGATGGGTGTGGAGGCTTTTCTCGGAGTCGCAGGGCGATTCCGCGTGGGAAATCTTTTCGCTCCGATCAAGTGTGAATCCGTGTCTTAGCGCCGACGAAATCGCACTTCATCGAAGGATGCTTGCCGACTGCGATTTCAGGCGGGAATACCTTGCGGAGTGGGTTGCGGAAGGCTCGCTCGTCTATCCGATGTTCGATCCCCTGCGTCATATTGCTGAAATCGGTTTTAAGCCGGAGCTTCCACTCTATCTCGGCGTGGACTTCGGATTTACGAATCCGGGATGCGCCCTGTTCGCGCAGGTCACGCCGATGGACGATGTGCGCGTGCTGGGCGAGGTCTACAAGCGCGGGCTGACCGCACCCGAATGGGCAGATGCGATCCGCGAAAAACTCTCTGAGATTACCGGCTGCGATGATGCGCGCGCAGGCGCAGGATCAGCCGGGAACGCGAGCGTTGCCGGTTGCAGCGTCTCAGGGAGAGTACCGACGAGCGGCAGCACGACTGCGATAATGACGAGATACAGGAGTGATCGAGGGTGCGGTTCGGGAACGAGCCTGATAGACATCGGCAGGCCCGATAATGAGTTTGCCGGGATTGCGGTTGCATTCTGCGATCCTGCGGGCGCGGGTGAGCGCGCTGTGCTCGAAAGACACGGCATCGCGACGATCGGGCCGCGCGCGGGCGTAATGGACGGGATCGCGCGCGTGCGCGCACTTCTCGCACCCGGCGATGAGAATATTCCGCCGCGCATTAAAATCAGTCCGAAGTGCAGAAAACTGATTCGGGAATTCGGCTCGTACTCGTACGATGCGGACGGTGCGGAAAACGCAGTCGAGGGATTCAACACAGATGCGGGGAATGTTCTCCCTGGCCACGGCTCGCGCGCTGCGCTTCTCGGAGGCATCTCCGATTCATCTCTAGGCGAAGCAAAAGTGGTTAAGCGCGACGACCACGCACTCGACGCCCTCCGGTATCTCGTGGTCGGACTGGGGATGTAGGAGTAATCGCATTACTAGAATTCGATAATGCAGGTGATGGCACGGGCGCATGCGCAAATAAATATCAGATTTCCATCTTCAAACAAGGAAAAATATTCATCCCGGAAAAGCAGGGATTAACGATAAGCGGCGTGCTACGGGTATAATACTCGACTTTAGCTGCAACCGAGTCGGACTGGCTCAGCGGTTTTAGGCAGTGCGCAGGAAATGCTATGCTCCTGCTCTATGTAAGTGCCGGAGGTTTTTATGTCGCAAGGCTTATTCGTACACGCGGCCTGGATAGCGTATCTCGTTTCGCTTCTCGCCTACTCGATCAATACGGGATTCATTCGTGACGAGAAGGCGCAGAGGATAGTCGGCGGTACGGGTTACACGTTTCTCGTGCTCGGATTCGCGAGCCACACGGTTTTCCAGGTGATGCGGATGCTCGATTACTGGCATCAGTATCAAGCGTTCAGCATCGCATCCGCGAGCATGTTCGAGGCGCTCAACTTCTTCGCGTGGTGGGTCGCGCTCATATATATCATCACCGAGCCGATAGCCAAAACGAGGCTTTTTAGCACATTCGTTGTTGTAATTCCGCTGGTGTCAATCGCATATTCGATGTTCGACCAGAATATCGTTCGCGGGCTCCTTTCGCCCAGGCAGCTCGTGCCCGCGCTGAAAAGCCCTTGGCTCAACATCCACGTCACGACTATGTTCATAAGCTACGCAGCGTTCATGCTGAGCGCGGCATTCGCCTTCTACTTCCTTCTCAGGCACAAGTATGGAATCGGGATCAAGAATATAGACGCCAAGTTCAGCCTGGACGAGATCGACGTTCTCATTTACCGCTTCATCATTTACGGCTACCCCTTCCTCACGTTCGGCATCATCACAGGTTCGATATGGGCGGACACCGCTTGGGGCGTCTACTGGTCGTGGGATCCGAAGGAAACCTGGTCGCTCATCACCTGGTTCGTCTACACTGCGTTTCTGCATTCAAGGCTGTCGTGGGGATGGAAGGGGAGCAGGACCGCGATATTCGCCCTCGTCGGGTTTCTGTCGGTGATAATTACGTTCCTGGGCGTGAATTACATTACGAAGGCGTTCAACATCGAGGACCCACACTCTTACATGTAGCAGTCGAATTGCTATGATGCGCTTTTCATGCTGGAATGCCTTTGTGAAATCGGGTGTTCCGCTATTTGACAATATTTTTTGCGAAGAAATCCAGAGGGAAATTCATCTCTTCGTTGATATAATCCGCAGCCGTGATTGAAGAAAAAAAACCTGTAATTGACCGCGCCGGACTCGTCCACCCGGAGGACGAGCGAGACTTGAGCGCGGAAGATGAAGTATTGATCAGCGATCTGCCCGAAAGATCCTTCGCAAGGGACGGCGCACGCGGGCCTATCGCCTGGTTGAACCATCACCTGACGAGCCTTCCATCCGCTGTGGTCGTGCTCTGCGTGATAGCCGCGTTGTCGATTATCGGCACGTTCGTGCCGCAGGGCGAGTCGTTCAGCGCTTACGTCGGGCAGTACGGCGAGATGAAGGCGAAGGTTCTTACAAGACTCGGCTTCACCGACATTTACCACACTATTTATTTCAACCTGCTGCTCTTCTGGCTCGGACTTAGCTCGATATGGTGCAGCATAAAGCGGGCGGTGATCACCTGGAAACTCCAATTCATGCCCCGGATAAAGATCCGCGCGTCAACAATCGAGAAAATGGAGCACAGCCATGCTGTAAACGTGAAGGATGAAGCCGCGGCGCTTGACAGGTTCGAGCAAAGATTGAGAAAGAAGGGATTCAGAACTTACAGGCTCGAACAGCCCGGAGGCGCTCATAACCTCTACGCAGCAAGAGGAATGCGCAGGATGTGGGCGCTGGTCGCGCTGCACCTGGGACTAATTGTAGTACTCGCAGGCGCGCTGATCGGCCTGATCTTCGGAACGAACGGTTTCATCAGGCTCGAAGACGGTGAAACGAAGGTTCTTACTGTCCATCCGGGCGAGGCTGACTACTGCGTTTCGGTTAAGGGCGGGAATTCACATGCGCCGGGTGCAGGAATGAAGCAGCCTACAGGCTCAGCAAAGCCGAAACTCATCAGATCCCTCGTAAGAAACATCGAGCCGATGGTGTTCACTCTCGATCTCGACCAGTTCGAAATCACATACGACAAGCTTATCAAGCCTTCTGTGATCGCAGGAATGCCAGAGAAATGGATCAAGTTCGAAAGCTACATCGTCCACCAGTTCACCAGCCATTTCAAAGTCACACGAAACGGCAGATCGAAGGAGAAAATCATTGCCGTCAATCACCCCCTGACACTCGACAAGCTAATGTTCTACCAGTCATCGTATTCGCGGGGCATCGAACTCATCGTCGAGACGTCAGATGGCGATACGTTCTCGCAGGTTGTCGATATGAACGTGCCGTTCGAAGTTACGCCGGAGGGACTGAGGAGTGTGGGGCGCTTCGGTGCTGCCACAAGCCCGTTCTTTTTCAGAATAGACGAGATCAAGGGCGGGCCGCTGCACGAGGGAAGAGAAATAACCGGCGAACTTGACCCGATGATCAGCATCAGCATATTCAGCTCCGAAAACGGACAGATGATGGGGATGGATGTTATCAAAAATGATCACCCGCTGATGCTGCCGGATTTCAGTTTGGGCATCGGCAAAGAGACGATCGGTGCAAGCGTATTCCAGTACAAGCGAGATCCCGGGCTTCCTCTGGTCTACCTCGGATTCCTTATACTCGTCCTCGGCACGCTCGGCGCGCTGTTTATGCACTTCCAGCAGATGTACTTGTGCATCGAGGGCCAAAAGGCCCGGCTGGGCCTTCGCTCGACGGGAATCGCAGACGACGCGGATAAACTTTTCGTAAGTGTAACGGGTGATTAGGCGCGTCCGATATCGCAGTTGCGGCATTTGCGAGTCTTAGGGGGAATCTTGTTATCTACCGCATTTACGCCACAAGGAGCAATGTTGCCCCGATAACGACGAGCGCGGCGGGCAGCCAGCGTGTCTTCGTCGGTTCACCGAACCATATGCCGCCGAGTGCGATCGCGATGAATACCGAAAGCTGGGTCACGGGTTCGATTAAGCTCGGGTTGAAATAATCGAGCGCCACGAGCATCAGGACATACGCGTACATCCCAGCGAACGAGCCGAAGGCCGCGATAAGAAGCCTTTCGCGCGCGAGATTGACGATTATCCGCGCCTTCTTCCTCGATGCGAGATAGACGATTCCGAAGAGCACGCAGAGCGAGTTGTTGATGAACGCGTAGATGACCGGCGGGGCGACGTCGGCTGCGCTGCTGTCCACCATCCGGCCCGCTGCGAGGCAGAACGCGTAGACGAGCATCCCCCACGCGCCCGGCTGGCGGAGCACGGTGAGTGGATTCAGCACTTCAGCGAGTCTGCGGCCAGGCGCGATGTTTAGGAAGATGATTCCGAGCACCACCGCGGTAATTCCGATGACGGGTATCGGCGCGAGCAAGGCGTCGCCGAAGATGATGTCGAGTATGTAGAGGAAGATGAACATCGAGCTGTAGAGCGGCGTAAGGTAGCTCACCTCGCCCACGGACATCCCCCAGACGTACGTGTTGAACGCGATCGTGTAGATGACGCCGCTCAATAGCGCGGGCGCGATCCAACCCGCGATCCCCGCCAGGCAGTTGGGATCGCGCGCGAACTGCCAGACGATGAGAGGGATCAGGAGAATTTCGCCTATCCCGAAGTAGACCGTGGTTGCGGCGATGGAATTCCGCCCGATTCCGAGCGCCTTCACGAACGGCCGCTCGAGCCCAAGCCCCACCGTCCGTCCGAGAAGCGCCAGCCAGCCCACGACGGGAATAAGCATAACGAGATGGGATTATGCAGGGAAACCCCCGACAGAGCAAGCGCACGGGCGTGAATACGGGATATGCATGGATTTCGCGTGCTCGTGGATATTCAAGTTTCCTAGATTTTGGCCTTCTACACAGTGAAATAAAGCTGTGAGCCTTGACAAATCTGCCATTAGATGATATAATCCGAGCGCGTGAGTACCATGGTAGACAACGCTATCAAGTTGAGCGAAGAAGATGTAAGGCGCGTAGCCGATGCAGTGCACAATCGGTTTCTGGCGGGTTCGCGTGGTTCCAGGGATCTAACCGATGCAGATTTGCATAGAATTGCTAGTGCGGTTTTGTCTCTGATAGAGGAAAGAGCTTTCATCTCAAGTTTGGCCGATTCCGTTATGGCTAAAACCGCCAAGAAGATAGAGGAGATGAAGGAAGTTCTTGAGGAAAACCCATTTCATGAGCCAAGGCCCGAATGCGAAGAAACTCCAATTGAATTAACGGAAGATGAGAAGGTTTGCATCGATAAAGCTCAGAAGCTACAGGGGGATTCAACACAGGCTGGAACTTTGGAACCTCTGAAAAGCAATAGTTCAGATTTGTCGGGAGGTAAAGGTGATGGACAGGAAGATCGTTGATAAGCTTTCGGAAATTATCTCTGGGAAGTTTCTTGAGGTTTTTGGCCAATTAAAACGAGGTTTGGAACTGGAGCCTGTTTTTGATACAGTGGGCCTTGCTGGTAGCGGCTCGATTGATGGGAATCATCCAGGAGATTTGGTAAAAGGCCTTCTTTCTAAGATGGTTGCCAAAGCTGGTGAATCTGCTTGTCAGCCTAGCCCAGCTGCTTACTATCAGCGATGCGCTGAGACCGTGACTTATGACATGTGCAATTGCGATGCAAGCGGGCCTAGAATGGAGTGGGTGATAGAAGATTGCTCGGGCACCCCTCATACTGCATGCACAACTCCAGCCAACCAGCCAGACGACTGGCCATGCCGTATTTTTAAATGCATCGGCGACTTCATTTGTTCGGTAGAGGCCTTTGATGGATGTGTAATTGTATATTATCAAGACGACGGTTGTCCTCATCAATTGCCAGCTTTTAATGGCTGCGATAACGCCGGAAATAATTTTCAGTGTAGTGAATACGGTCATTGTTCACAACAAGCTCCATTTATATGTTCGTTTAGCTGCGAAGCGCAAGGGACATTCGGCTGTTGGGGTAGCTACTCACAAAGATGCGGGTTAGGCGATTATAATGAGGACGCGTGCGAGAAATCCGGTACTATGTTCTACTGCAAAACTTCACACGAATGTCAAGGCGGTTCAGGCGCGGATTTTGTATGTGAGGCTGCAGGCGAATTCACCTGCGGTGGCGATGGCGCAAGCGAGTTCATATGCACTGGTGAGTTTTGCAGTGCCGATGTAGGAGATCGTTGTAGCGCTAACTATTGTGTAATAAGTCCCTTTGACTGCTCTGGTTTGCCATACACTACTCCTTAGATTTATTCAGAAGGCTTGCAGCATACAGTATTAGATGTGATATCAGTTAAACAGGGGTAACGGTTAGCGCCCGAACGTATTTGAATATACAATTATGGAGTTCATTGGAGGTAAGGTGAAAGTGTTTTGTTTTCCTAGGAATATATTATTTAATAACATGTTGTTGTTTATGTCATTGGGCATTCTGCTGCTCACGCTTTTGAGCCCTTTCTGTGTTTTGGCGAATCAAATTGATTCTGAATCGCCCGCGGTGCCGGAGTATACGATTGAAATACCTGATCAGGAATGGCATGATCTCTTGTATGATGCTCCCAGCCAGAAGTTCAGCATTTATTTCTTCAAGCAAAGGTCTCGTCGTACAGATATGCTGCCTCCCGAATACAGCAAGAGCGAATATGTCCTTTTCAAAACCAATATGCAAATCGAGTCCGATCCGGTCAACAACTATGTTCCGATCCGTTTTGTAATGCCTTACCATTACTCAATCGTCGGAGGCTATGATTACGAAAATCCTGAAGATCCGGAAAAATACAAGGCCAAGTTGCTGCCCGATAAATGGCGCGATGATTGGATTGCTCGGACTGGCTTTTTTGGACTATTAGATTTATCCGGTGGTGGCTGGTATAAATTAAAGTGCCGTCCTGTAAGATTCGACATTGTATACGGTCCCATCGTCACGCTTGACAAAATGCTGTCGGGGGTCGCTTACTTTTTCAGAATGGAGGATGACTTGATCATCGAGGAGTTTATCTATGGAGGCTACAGCACGCCGAAATATAACTGGGGACATTTCGAATACCTCGATTTCAAGGAAACTTCAAAGGGAGTTCCATATCCATACAAGATAAATATCAAGCTCAGATACCGACAGCCGCCCAACCTTTGGGCTGAGTACGTGGAATATCAGTTTGCGCTCGATGAGGTGCGCGACACGGGAACTCTCTACGTGAGTTATATGCAGGAGAGACGGAACATAATGAATATCGATCCCTTATATGATGGGGATTTTATGGACCCCGGCGTTAAAGCTGGATATATCCTGGAATATATGTTCGTGCCGGAATCGGAATGAGCTTCCAAAGGAAATTGCAGAACAGAGCAGGTATAGCTGCCAGGCACTTAATTGGTAACGAGATTGCTTCAAACGGTCTTTCAGAACTTATTTCGCGTGAAATTGTTCTTACTGCCTTTCCGCCTGCTACTTTTATGGATTTGCATGTAACTGACGACTGCAATTTGGCTTGCCCGTATTGCTTTATACACGGGAAGAAGCCCCGATATTTAAGCAAAGATACTGCAAAACTTGCTGTAGATTTTCTTCTGCGCGAGAGCCGCGGCACGCGTGAGATTTCAATATTATTCATTGGCGGTGAGCCACTTCTTAATATGCCAGTTATGGAATTTGTTGTCCATTATGCCAAAATGCGCGCCAAAGAAACTGGAAAAACTGTCGGTTTTAGCATTACAACGAATGGTACTTTGCTAAACCAGAATTCACTGGAATTTTTCATAAGGAATAACATCCCTTTCCTTTTGTCAATAGATGGCGCAAAAGAAACCCAGGATACGTACAGGCGATACAAAGATGGCCGCGGTACATTCGATGATCTTGCATCTCTGATTGAGGAAATGAAGAAAATCAAGGTTTGGCTGGGCGTTCGGATGACTCCTACACCTTCAACAGTTCATAGGCTTCACCTAGATGTTAAGGCCCTATTCGATATAGGTGTTAATCAGTATATTATAGGCGTTGCTACGGGGATTCCGTGGTCTAACGATGATCTATCAGTTTACAAAGATGAGCTGCTAAAAGTCGCAAACTGGTATGTGGAAAAGAAGCTTGAGGGATGCGCGTTAAGAATTAGCCAATTTGGCGACAGCCCCAAGTACAAGCTGGGTGCGCTTCGCTATATTTGGGGTTGTGGCGCTGGCAGAGGGCGAATTAGTGTTTCGACTGATGGTGAGATCCAGGGATGCGCAAAGATTCAAGGGCTGAATGATCTTTCGGGTTTGATAAACTTTGGAAATGTGCGATCCGGGTGGACGAATCTGGCAGCGCGGTATGCATTTATTTGCACAATGATACATCTTAGAAGGTTTTGCGATAAATGTGATCTGCAGTTTGATTGCGCGGGTGGTTGCCCTGCTGTGAATTGGGAATCAACGGGATCGATCTACCTCTCAGATGCTATGCAATGCAAAGCCGCATACATTGGAACTTTGGCAAAGGCTATTGCAATAACAGGGCTCAAAGAAAAAAACGGTAAGGCAGAACTGCCTAATGTAAGCTGAAATCCGCGCGCCCCTGCCAGCGGCGCCTACAAAACCTTCCCGCCCCAACCTGCTGACACCTACCCCTTGCTGTCCCTGTCCACTTCGAGGACGGCGAGGAAGGCTTCCTGGGGAACTTCGACGCGCCCGATGCTGCGCATCCGCGCTTTGCCCTTTTTCTGTCTTTCGAGTAGCTTGCGCTTGCGGGTGATGTCGCCGCCGTAGCATTTCGCGGTCACGTCCTTTCTTAGCGCGCTTATGTTCTCACGCGCGATCACGGTCCCGCCGATCGCGGCCTGGATCGGAATCTGGAAGAGGTGACGGGGGATCGTGCTTCGGAGTTTCTCCACGACCTTGCGCCCGCGCTGCTGCGCGACCGAGCGGTGGCAGAGAAACGAAAGCGCGTCCGCACGCTCCTTGTTGATCAGTATGTCGACCTTGACGAGGTCGCTCTCCCTGAACTCCTTGATGTGATAATCGAGGCTCGCGTACCCACGCGAGATGCTTTTTAGCTGGTCGTAGTAGTCGTAGATTATTTCGGAGAGCGGGAGGTGGAAGCGAAGGTTCACACGGTTCGATGTGAGGTATTCCATGTTGACAAGCTCGCCGCGCCGCTTCTTCGAAAGCTCGATCAAAGGCGACATGTAGCTTGCAGGCGTGATGACTTCCGCCTCGACGAACGGCTCCTCGATCTTCGTTACCAGCGTCCGCTCCGGGAATCGGCCCGGATTGTCGATCATCTTGACAGTGCCGTCGGTCGTGGTCACGCGGTATACGACGGACGGGCTAGTCGAGATGAGTTCCATGCCGTATTCCCGTTCGAGCCGCTCGATCACTATCTCCATATGCAGAAGGCCGAGAAACCCGCACCTGAACCCGAACCCGAGCGCCTCGCTCGATTCCTGCTCGTAATTAAGCGCGCTGTCGTTAAGTGCAAGCTTGTCGAGCGAGCTTCGAAGGTCGCTGAAATTCTCGCCGTCCGCTGTGTAAAGCCCGCAGAACACCATCGGCGTCATCCGTTTGTAAGCTGCGAGGGGATGCTCGCGCGGCCTTTCGGCGTCCGTTATCGTGTCGCCCACGCGCGAAAGCGCGACTTCCTTCATCCCCAGTATCGCGTACCCGACCTGCCCCGCGGAAAGCTCGTCGAGCTTTATCATATCCGGCGAGAACACGCCGACATCGCCGATCTCGTACTTCTTTCCGTTGCTCATCGTCACGACCTTGCGGCCGGGAGCGATTGCGCCGTCGAACACGCGAACGTAACTCACAACGCCGCGGTATGTATCGTAGTGGCTGTCGAAGATGAGTGCGGCGAGCGGCGCGTCAAGATCGCCATCTGGCGGAGGGATGCGCGCGACCACCGCTTCGAGCAGTTCTTCCACGCCTTCGCCGGTCTTCGCACTCACACGCAGCGTCTCATTCTCGGTTACGCCGAGAATCTGGGCAAGTTCGTCCAGTACTTCATCGGAACGCTGAGCGGGAAGATCTATCTTGTTGAGCACGGGAATAATTTCGAGGTCGTTTTCGACTGCAAGATATAGGTTCGCAATCGTCTGCGCTTCGACGCCCTGCGCGGCATCCACGAGGAGCAGCGCACCCTCGCAAGCCTTGAGACTCCTGCTAACCTCGTACGCGAAATCGACATGGCCGGGAGTATCGATCAGGTTCAGCAGATATTCCTGGCCATCGCGCGCCTCGTATATCATCCGCACGGCCTGCGCCTTGATCGTGATCCCGCGCTCGCGCTCGAGATCCATCCGGTCGAGCACCTGGTCCTTCATCCTGCGCTCGTCGATCGTGTCCGTGAACTCGATCAGCCGGTCGGCGAGCGTGCTCTTGCCGTGGTCGATATGCGCGATGATACAGAAGTTTCGCGTACGTTCAATCGGAATTGCCATAAGCACTAAATTATATCAGCGCATTTCACAAAATAGGTCGAAAATGCAGTTTCTTCGCATCATCATCGCTCAGGTGACGGTACGACGACCCGCGCGCGCAATCGTTTTCAGCCGAAGTGGTATGATTTGACGGTGCACGAGTTTTCGCTAATGGAAAATGTTATCGAGCATGCATCCAGGGTTGCGCGCGATAACGACATCAAACTCATCAAGACGATCAGTCTTAAGGTCGGCGTGATGAGCGGCGTTAGCGTGGACGCACTCAAATTCGCCTTTGAATCGCATCAGGCTGCGGGAGAGATGACCGATGCGAATCTCAAGATAGATGTGATTCCTGCTGAAGGGAAGTGCCGCGAGTGCGGAGAGGTATTCGAGGTTACCGAAAACTGGCCTGAATGCCGGGCTTGCGGCAGCATGAACATCGCCGTAACAGGCGGTAACGGGTTTTTTTTGACGGACATCGAGGGCGAGTAGTGAGTTTTCCCGATTCTTCAAGTAAACTTATATCCGCGGATGCTTCGCGGAAACATGGC
>JAGGVC010000085.1 GCA_021158185.1 bacterium
GACTTGTTGCCCCCATAGGTGAACGATATGGCCAGACCCTCATACGAATTACGAAAACACTATCGGGCGGGCTGCTCCGCGAAAAGCTTATTCCGGTTTCTTTCGTCCCGCTCATCGGGAAACACGGATGGCCCGGGGATGAAGGCGGGGAAGGATAGACAAGAGGAGATGGGGGTTAAGGAACGCGTTGAGATTCAGCGTGGATTCAACTTGAAAGGCTGCCATGATATAATTTGCCGGCAACAGGTAAGACAAGTAGCCTGAATGGTCATTCATAAGGGGGAATGATTATTTGAAGAGAATATGTTTAGTTTCATGCTCGAAAACGAAAGAGAGTAAAGCATCGCCCGCGCAGATATTGTATAGCTCGCAGCTATTCAAGGCTTCCCGTGAATTTGCGAAAGCCAACTTCCAGTCATGGTTCATTCTCTCCGCCAAGTATGGCCTTGTCCGTCCAGATGAAATAATCGAGCCGTATGACGTTAAGCTGTCAGATTTCTCGGTCGACGAAAGGGGAAATTGGGCCGGCAAGGTACTTTCTCAACTTGCGCCTCATCTAAAGCAAGGATTGTGTATTACGTTTCTTGCAGGAATAAAGTACATCAAACCTTTGGAACGAGCCTTGAGACAATTTGGATGTGAAGTGCACACGCCTCTGGCTGGGATGCGAAGTGGAGAAAGGCAGCAATGGCTGAAGGCAGGGAACAAATCTGATGTTAATCTTCAAGACCTCGATCGCTTCTACAACCTCTTGGGAGAACTCGCTAAATCAGACTGCGGGCTGCTTCCCCTGAAAGAATGTAACGGCAGCATGCCTTGGCCGAAAATGGGTGTGTACTTCTTTCTTGACAAATCCGAGCCGCGTACAACATTTCTATCAGTTCCCCGCGTTGTAAGAGTAGGTACGCATGCCGTGAGCAAAGGCTCATCTACAGAGCTATGGACTCGACTGCGAGCACACCGCGGCTCGGCTGATGGGCGTGGCAACCACCGCGGGTCGGTATTTCGTCTTCATGTTGGAAAGGCTTTGATAGAGCATAACCCGGATCGCGAAGCACCGCAGAACTGGGGCATAGGCAGCAACGCATCTTCCCTTGTCAGGAGCGGCGAAGTGAATTTGGAGCGGGAAGTCTCGCGGTATATCGGTGATCTCCTCGTGTGCAGCGTCGAGATTCTTGACGCTCCGGGACCGGCTAGCGACCGGGCGTACATCGAACAGAATGCAATTGCACTTCTATCCAGCACCGCACCGTATTTCGACAGATCAACTGATGCCTGGTTGGGCAGATTGAGTCCTCATGACGCGATTCGCAGCAGCTCTCTTTGGAATGTAAATCACGTCGTTTCACCTTACGACAGAGCATTTCTTGATGTGCTTGCAACATATATTGATTCAACGCTTGGCCGTGCTTCACGACCGTCAGGCCCGATTGCACCGAAGGGCTGGCATCACGAAATACGCAATAGACAGAGCGTTCCACAGATCTCGAAGTATATTGAGAACTTCAGGCACGACGCGCGCAAAGTGTTCGAGATTACATCAGACTATGAAGACTTTTTCGACGAGCAGTAAATCGTAATAATTCAAGCGCATTCGGTGTGTCATGAGCGCGCCTTCAGTTTTTTGTTTAAGGAGGTTGCATTTTGGGGTGCTTGCTGGGATCAATATGGGAGATCATCAAGATTTGTTTTTCAACTCCAGCCGGGATTATCGGAGGGATTCTTGGAATTGCATACGGAGCGCTCTTGTTGTTCCTGAAAAACAGGAAGGCATACTACGAAGCGCTTACTCGACAACACACACACGTGGATATTATTTGGGAACTATGCCTTAGACACGCGAAGTACGATTCAGTGACAGCAAGTCCACAAGATATGAACACATTCGGCATTCAGGTGATGTACGAGAAAGTGACTCGCACGTTCGAATTGCATTGCACACCAAGCGCGATGGAAACTGCGCTAAATACGCTTGACGAGAATGGAATTCAAGTTGTCGAAGTACTGGAGAGATGCGAGACGCCAGACATGAAGCCTGGTGGTGCAGACAATGACACAGAGGAGAGTGTTTCTGCAGCTTCGACGACAACCGAGCCCGTCATTACAAAGCAGGATTTCATGTCTTATTCCGAGATTGCTCTGGAGGCGTACTATCAGGGAATAAGAGTTGAAGGATACAAAATGGTATGGGACTTCCGCAGAGGTTTGACTACGGGAAACTCAATGGTTGTGTCGAGCGCTATCGAGAGTTTCAACATCCGGAATCCTGACAGGGCGATTCCATGGGGGATCATTACGGGGTACGAGGGTGGTACGTCCCGAATCAGGTGCATTTACAGAAAGGACTTGGAACGCGTTCTTCAAGCCTTAAAAGACTTTGATGGTCGCAAGCAATCCTAACACTCCACTGAAATACTGAATGCGCCTAATAGAATGCGCCGATTCCGCCACCGCGATATGTACCTGGATTAAAGAGATCATTCGCGGGTGTATCGAGGAAAAACTGCATGGACTCTCCTTCTGCTTCCTTTTCCGAGCGTCCTGTGAC
>JAGGVC010000097.1 GCA_021158185.1 bacterium
GGGAGTGTTCGATTCTCCTTACAAACTATCAGGCTCGCGCGGAAGGTCTCAGAGGACGAAGACGCGGGTACAGAAGTCAGACATATCGGGTCATTTAGTACCCCCAACGGGAATTGAACCCGTGTTTCCACCTTGAAAGAGTGATGTCCTAGTCCACTAGACGATGGGGGCACGTGGGTGATACAGGACTCGAACCTGTGACCACCTGATTAAAAGTCAGATGCTCTACCACTGAGCTAATCACCCGTGTCCAGGTTCCCGGTCCGCTTGAGATGCATATTTCAAGTGCCAAAAACGCGAATATGTATTCTACCCGCGTAATCGCATAAGTCAAGAAAAACGGGCAAATTGCCGATGGCCCGCCCTCCCGATTATGCACCTGCAAGCGCCATACAAGCGAGATATGCAATGCCCCGAAACGAAAGCTCTGGTGGCAGCCATATGAGGCGCGATTGTGCTGTACGCGAGCGCGACCGAATTTCCAGGCAACTATTTGGTCAGTTCATAGACAAGTACGTTGCCGTAATACCGATCGTTGATCATAAGCATGTTCTTTAGCTCCGGATAGATGCCGTTGCCAAGAAAATAGCTTGTGCCGTCGGGAAAATTAATCGAGCGATCCCATTCGCCGATTTGTGAGCCGTTCGATGCAACCTTTAGGATCGTGTCTGCCAAGATGTACACGTTGTTAAGGCGGTCGCTTGCAACGTATTGCGGATAGCGGATGTTGTCCCAGACCTGCTCGACCTTGCCCCTGCGGTTCACGACCTGAACGCGGTCGTTGCCGCTGTCCGCGATGATGATATTTCCTAGCCTCGTAATGGCGATGCTTGACGGATTGCGATATCGCCCAGGTTTTTCTCCCACGCCTCCGAAGCTGCGGACCTCTTCCATCAGGTCGAGGTTGAAAACGTGCACCTTCGCAGCATCGCGCTCGAGAATATATAGCTCCATATCGCCGAATACGGCCATTGCGACAGGCTTCGCAAGTCCTTTTGCAAGCACACCGGCGTAATCTCCCGCTTCGCTGAAGACCTGAACATCTCCGCGTTCAAAGTCGGCAATGTATATCCTGCCAAGCGGATCTGCGGCAATTGCAACGGGCTTCTGGAATTCGCCCGGGCCGTAACCCTTGCTCCCGAACTCGCATACCAGATCACCGTTGCCGTTCAAGATACGAACAATACATTCTGCACTATCAGCATAAATAAGGCTGCCTGATGACGTAAATGCGAGAACCTGCGGGTCATCGAAGTATGCTCGCGTCTGTTCACGGTTGACAAGCACTTTTCGGAGGTTCAGATTAGGCCCGTTCTCCAGGAGTGAACCGAGCATTCTTGCAGGCTCGATTTCTTCCGGTGGAAAGCCGAGAGCCGCCTCGGTTGCCCAGTCCATGGTTTGCAGTGAAAAACCCGACGAGTACTCAAGCATTCCGGATGTTACGGTTTTGACCGAATCGCCCTTCAGGAGCATTAATAGCTCCTCGAGAGCCTGATCGAAGCCCGAAAGATCGATGCACTTAGGGCTGAGCTTTTCAATCATCGGCGCGTCTTGCGATGAATCAGTTGCACTCGTGGGCGCGCCAGGAATACCTGCCCCTGTAATAACTGCAAGTATCGCCACCTCAACCAGGACAATAAAAAGAAGAAGCACGCGTTTTGCGGACATGGCGTAAAGCCTCCCGGTAGGTCGTTGACCAATTGGCGGCGCACAAACGGTTCTTTTCTGGCGGCTTTAGACGTCCATATAATTCCAGGCGGCATAGAACTAACTGAACTATCAACATGCTACCAACATTTCATCGGCTTGTCAACACCTGCTACCAACTATTTATCAACATCTTTCAACGACATATCAAGAAATCAGCCTTGCCGGACCGATTATTCCACATTTTATCCACATGAAATGCAAGGCAAAGCCCGCTCGTTCGCTCTTCTGGGGCGGGAAGTATGAAAAAATCCGCTTGTTAGGCGTTTAGCGTATTTTTGCCGATGGCTCAGGACGATTATCAAACCTGCAAGCCCGATTAAGCGCATGGCTGGTGTTGTTCTTTATCGATAATCGTTAAAAAATGTCTCGTCAATCCACAATGCTAACAATATTCCAGCCGCGAATGTTGATAAATCCAGGTTCCTGGGCAAGAAAATGACTGAGCTGATGATCGCTTCATCAGTCCGCTTACGGCGCGATTTTAGGCATCTGGCCGATCTGCTTACAGGTTAAATGCTCTCAATGCATCCAAGATAACGTAGCCAGGCCGTCGAACTGGTAAAATCTGATGTTGTATGGCGATGATTGTTGGAGTTCTTGGGATTCAGGGAGCCTACACCAGGCATGTCGAGATGCTTGCCCGGCTGGGGAATGTTTCTCCGCGCACTGTCCGCTTTGCAGATGAGTTCGACGATCTCGACGCACTGATTATTCCCGGCGGCGAGAGCACCACATTCACGATCCTTTTAGAGCGCTGGGGCTTGCGCGATCGAATCATCGCTTTCTTGAATTCCGGACGGCCGATATGGGGAACTTGTGCGGGGGCGGTCGTTCTCTGCTCGCGGATTTTGGATAGGAACAAGGAAGTAGATATCAAGCCGCTTTGTGCAGTTGACGTAGCTGTCGAGAGAAACGGCTTTGGCCGCCAGGTGGACAGCTTTGAAGCAGACGTCAAGATCGAGCTTGCACCTGGAGGCAGCGCTATATTTAACGGTGTATTTATTCGCGCACCGCGGTTTTCCGAATTGGGGAAAGCTGTAAAAGCCCTAGGCTGGCTGGGTCAAGAGCCGGTCATGATCGAACACGGGAACGCACTTCTTACGTCTTTTCATCCGGAGCTTACCGACGATACAACCATACACAGGTATTTTGTCGGAAAGCTGGCTGATGCCAAGGAGGAAGTTGTATGAGAATTTATGTCTCGCTTGCAGTATTTATGACAATCGCCCTCTTGCTTGCACTCACATTCGCAGGCTCGGCAGGGCCGCTCTTCGGCGAAGGGCACGAGCCTAGAGGTGAAAGCGAAGAGAGCACGCCTGATGAAGATGATTCTATTGATGTTTCGAGCCTTACTCCGTACGGCCGGGTCGGTGTGATTTCCTTCGAGGATTTCAGCAAGAAATCTGCCGGGAAAGCCAAATTCCTTTCGATTCTTCTCGGACGGCTCAAAAATGCCAGGCCGGAAACCGAGTTCATCGAGATCACTGTCGAGCTTGACGAAGACACTCCGCTTATGGGCAAGGTATCGAGGGAACTTGGCGAAGAGTACGGGATTGACGCAATCCTCACAGGCGCGTTCGTGGTCAATATCGTGGGCGGTGTTTATCCGTCCCGCACGAACAACACGCCCGTAGGCAAAATCGGCATTGACTGCCGCATCATCGATACCGAAAGCGGATGGAGCCGCGGCAAAGCCGTGATGACCTGGGAAAAGAACAAGATTTACCCGTCCGGTGTAAGAACACAGAAAAGCCTCGAAGGCAAGCTTATGCGCGACGGCGTTGACGACCTGATAGATATTCTTCTTAGTAAAGGCTATCTCGGCTTCGAGCCGGAATTGGTCGTCGAAGCCCCGGGTGAAGGGGACAGTGAAGATACGGAAGGCGAAGGTGCGGGAGATTCGGAATCCGGCGATCAAGAAGAGTAGAGCACGGCGGGTCTTGACCTAATACGTTCACCTCCGTACAATCATCGGGGGTTTCTTCCTGAGGAACAGGCTTTACAGCATCGGTTCCAGCAGGGAAACCCGTGAAATAGAATACATACAGGCTGAATCAAGGCTCTGGGGTCGAGTTTAGCTGAGGGAGCAAAAGATGTATTGCACGAAGTGTGGCAGTCAAAATCCGGATGGCGCTACATTCTGCGCGAACTGCGGCCAAGCGCTGAGCGGTGCTCAATCCACCGGCCAGGATGTCCGCGGCGGCGAAAGCCCGCTTCATGAGCACCACGAAAAAGCCAGCGGGCAGACTCCGGTCGCACCCCTGAAGCGCGGGCTTCCAGGATGGGCATGGGTGCTGATCGGCTGCGGCGGCTTCGCAATAATTGTGATCGTCGGTTTCACGATTTTCAGTTTGTCTCTCGCAAACAAGATTTCGGAGCAGTTCGGCGGAATGGGGGGAATAGAGGCAGCTGTCGAGCTTGAAGCGATTCAGACGGGCATGAAAATCTACATGGATGAAAAGGACGAGTATCCGGATTTTCCTGCACTTAAGGATTCTGGCTACATATCCGGTCTTACATTCACTTCCATCGAGGCAGAGAGGGCGGAAACCGAGCTTGCCGTTTATGAACTGACGCTTAGGGATGATGGAGACGGGTTCAATCTGACCTGCACAGCGAAAAAAGCTGATCAGAGCTGGGAAATTGATGAAAACAGCGGCTCGGTGTTCACAGAGGCTCTCGGTTTTGGCACGTCCAGCGGAAGCTGAGGTTGATGATAACTCTGTGTGCGGTATGGTATAAATATGTGGTTTGAATTGCAGGTCAAACCGTGCAAATCCGGCCTGGGGATAATTATCGTGAAATGTCCGAAGTGCGGCGCGAAGGTGATTGCGAGAACCGGGAACTGCATGTTCTGCGGTCACAAGCTCGACGAGCCATACAACCTGGGCGATGACAAGGAATTCGAGATCTCGCACAGATTTGCGAAGAGACCCGCTCACAAGAAGGATTTCGTTGCACAAAAGAAGCCCAAACCGGATCCCGTACAAGTAGTCAGCATCGCAGTCCTGACGTTTTCGATACTCGCCATACTCACATACGTTGGGCTTGTACTTTCAGGCACTACACAAGGCTTTTTCACCACATCTGAACCAGCAACAGAAGAGGGACGCGCCTTGAAGGAGCTCAGTATCCTCCAGAAGGCTGAGACGAAGTATCTCAAGTATACGACTCGCTATGGGAATTTTGTGGAGCTGCGAAACGCCGGATACATCTCGGACATCGATATCAAGTCAATTGAACCGACTACTCTTGTTACGAGAAACGGCACTTTTACTTTGTCGACGGCTAAGCCCGGACTCACGTTCATGATTTTCACGGAAACGCTGAGCGGCACTGCAAGCTGGACGATCGACCAGGACAGCCGGAACGTGATGCAAACACATAATATCGAATAGCCGACTGCTGGCAACAGCCCGTGTTCGGATAATCGGCATTCTGCAATGGCGCGGATTGCATTTGTAGGGTGCGTTCCGCCGCACACCCTTACATCCCGAATCTACCGCGCGGGTGCCCAGATGATGCAGGTTTTATCATCGCTTCCCGTGGCGATGTACCTGCCATCGGGCGAAAAAAAAGAGCGGAAGACGAGATTCGAACTCGCGACCCCAACCTTGGCAAGGTTGTGTTCTACCACTGAACTACTTCCGCTCAAGGCGCGATGGCATTGCGCAGACATGGATTATATCAGCTTCCCCGCAGGTGTGCAACATACGCTAGGCATACGCCGCATGGCGCGATTTTTCGGCGAAGCACCAATTACTCATGCCGATTCTTGTACGGCAAAACCTAAAAAAGAGCTTGGCAGATAAATAGAAAAGCGAAACAAAATCGGGCGGGCGAGATTTGAACTCGCGACCTCTGCGTCCCGAACGCAGCGCTCTAACCGGACTGAGCCACCGCCCGATAACATATAAATATACCACGCTTGCACACGCATCGCAAACCGCATCGGGATTCCTGCGGCGCGTCGAATGATGCTTTTGAAGCGAGATCGATTCTTGCCAGCGTATGTATGATAACCTTTCATCCGTTATGAATGAAGGCAGCTTGAACGCATCCGAAAGCAGAGGTTCGCACAAAGGGATATCCCCGCGCCTCAGGCTCAGGCTCGGACATATCTTCATAGCGGTCGCACTCATCGCCGCGCCTGCCACGGATCATTACGCATTCATTATCGCGGGCGCGATCCTCGTCATCTACGGCGAGCTCGTTCGCATCGCGAGCGCGGGCCAAATCCGCAAGAACACCGAACTTGCAACGAGCGGGCCGTACGCGTACACTCGAAACCCGCTCTACTTCGGAAGCATGATGATCGGGCTTGGCGTCGTAACGTTCACCGGACACTGGCTCTTTCTCATTATTTTCCTGGCGATCTTGCCCGCCGTATATCACCTAACTATTCTTGGCGAAGAAGAATTCCTCAAGCGCAAGTTCGGTGAAGATTACGCCCGTTTCGTATCATCCACGCCGAGGCTCATCCCGCATATCATGGGATGGTGGCCGCCCGGCTGGTTTGCAGGATTCGATGCTTCGCAATTCAAGCGGAACAGGGAAATCCAGACAGCATTCGTAATGGCCGTCATTGCGTTCTTATTTGTTGTAAAATGGTATCTCGACTGGCAAATCCCGATATGGAAATGAGGTTGTTTCAATTGAACAGGCTAACTGAAATGGCAATGCGCTTGAGCGGGCATTCCCCCTGCTCATCATTCGCACGTATATGATCGAAAACACTCCTACAGGAATCGTTATCAAGAAGCTTGGCAACATTGCATTCGTAGGCGAGGGAGACGACGAATTCAAACGAATTTACGCCTGCAATGTCCGCGGGCGGCTGAAGCTCAGAGACAGGGACGAACGGAGTCTCGTGTGCGTGGGCGACAGGGTCAAATTCTCGGTCACCGGTGAAGCCGAGGGCATAATCGAGGAAATATGCGAGCGCAAGACGCTCCTTGCGCGCGCCTGGGTGATGAACCTCGAAGTAGCCAACCCTATCGTCGCCAACGCGGAAGACCTGATCATCGTTGTCAGCGTCAATCCGATCGTAAAGCCCGGGATCATCGACCGTTACCTCGTAGCCGGACTCGCGGGCGGGTTGAATCCTGTAATCGTTCTTAACAAGATCGATCTTAAGCGCGCGACCAGGGAGCGCTCAAAGCTCGACGTTTATCGGAGGCTCGGCTATCCGGTGCTTGAAACAAGCGCTATCTATGGCGATGGGGTAAAAGCTCTCGACGTAAGGCTGGTCGGGCGGTTCAGCATATTCTGCGGGCACAGCGGCGTGGGCAAATCGAGCCTTCTTAACGCGATGCACGGCATGAATCTGAAGGTCGCCGATGTTGCCGAGAAAACGATGAAAGGCAAGCATACGACGGCGCACATCGAAATGTTTCCCCATCCCGGCGGCGGTGCCGTCGTAGACACGCCCGGAATCCGAAGCTTCGGCGTGGTCGGCGTTCATTCTGACGAGCTTATTCAATTCTTCCCAGAAATCGAGGAGACGGCGAA
>JAGGVC010000015.1 GCA_021158185.1 bacterium
AGGTCGGCGATTCGCTGCGTCGCAGTAGTTAATGCTTGGGCGGACATGAAAAGAGTTCAATCGGGTACAATATCCGCGAGGTGCGTATGTCCAAGTTGAGGATTACTCCAAAGGTGTTTTTCGACGAGAATGGCGAGCCCAAGGATGTGCTAATCCCTGTTTCGCAGTACCGGAGACTGCTTGAGCGGCTTGAGGATTTCGAAGACGCGCGGGCGCTGGACCGGGCGATTAAGAACGCGAAGAAGTTCATCCCCGCCGATGAAGTCTGGGACGAGCTTGAGCGCGCGGGAAAGCTGTGACGTACTCGGTTGTATTTGAAAGTAGATCATTAAAACAGCTGCATTCTTTCCCCAGGGAAATGCTCGAAAGGCTTCAACGGAAGACCAACGAGCTTGCCCGGAATCCAAGGCCTGCCAGCGTAAAGAAGTTGGCGGGCGACGAGCAAAGCGGCTACCGGATCCGCGTAGGAGACGTCCGGGTTCTTTACACGATAGACGATAAAGAGCGCATCGTCCGCATTTTCGACATCGAACCCCGTGACAAGGCATACAGAAAACGCTAGACGTGGCAGCGATGGGCTGGAGTAATCCGTTCAAACGGTTTTGAGAATCGGGCAGGCAACTCTGACCGTATGGCGGAACTTGCGTTCCGCTATCCCAAAATTGCTTGCGCAATTTACTCCGAACGGCGATTATCCCAAGACGGGCGTGTCGCTACAACTCCATTTTCAACGCTAAAATTCTCTTCCCTAATATCTCTATTCGGCTTGACAGTTGAGTGAGTATCTACCACGACGTCTATGGGATTGGCCAGATGAACGTGCTGCAGCCGGCAGCCCCTGCGGTCATAAATGAAATGCGTACACTTATACAATTACAATGTGAGTGGAGACGTCGAATTTTCCCAAACTTCGCATCAAACCTCGAATTTGTGCTTGCGCGCTTCGTAGTAGGCAGTTATGATAAGGTTGTAGACGGGCGCAGTGAAGAGCGAGCCTATGAAAAGGGCTAGGATGCCGAGCAATGAAATGAGCGAAGCCACAATCGAGATACCTAGGACTTCCCAGAAGTTGCCCCAGACGAACTTTACGCTCGCAACGATTGCCCGCCAGAAATCGATGTCGTGATCGGCGATGAGAATAAATACGTACTGGAAGAAAAGATGGAAAATGCTTATGAAAAGCACAAAAACGACTATGCCCCAGATGAAATCAAGCAGGAATCCCCAAGGGTCGTCAGGTGGAGCTGATGTGCCCAGTGCGCCCAGCTTGAATATCATTGTGCCGAAAACAATAAAGGCGAATGCCATCCCTGGGATCATTGCAATCAGACCCTGAATAATCGATGCGATAAGTGCGGGAACGTATTTCTCCGACAGGCAATTGAACGCCTGCCCGATATCGGCATCCCTGCCGCGGACAGGATGGATGAAAACGAAAAAGACTCCAACCACAAGCGGCGTAACGAGGAAACTCGCAAATGAGACGAAGGGGATGACGAAGTTCACTGCGGCAATGACCATCATTGCGGCGAACATGATGATTTGTATAACCCAGTACGCCCCGAATACGACAGCGAAATTGTTCCAGTAGATATTGAGCGCCTTCTTGATGATGCTGAAAACGTCGTCGGTTTCGTCGGGAAGGTCTTCGTGCGGAACCGGTTCGATTTTGATGTGCTCCTTCATGCGCCGCGCGCGCGCGTAACTCCCTCCGGGCGTCCCGGAGCCGAAGCGTGTAGATGCTTCCGCCGGTTCATCCATCGGCGTATTGCAGGAAATGCAGACCTTGGCTCCGCTTTCGTTAGCTGCGCCGCATTTCGGGCAATAGCGAGGCTCGCGCGCCTGTGATTTCGCAGATCGACGCGCATCGGGGTCGAGCGGAGCGCCGCATGCCGTGCAGAATTTCCATTCGGCATCGTTCACGGCACCGCATTTATCGCAGCGAACGGATGATTCGGGAGTAGGATGCATTTGCTTGCTTAGTGGCGGATCGACAGGGGCGTTACTGGGTGACTGGTCTGCCGTCCCGTCAAGTTGCGAAAGGCTCGCTCCGCACGTGACGCAAAACTGCCAGTTCGACAGATTTGCCGCTCCGCAATTTTCGCAATAAATCGTATGCATAAGATCTTCCCAAAAAATCAAAGCGGAAATACTATCCGCACACACGAGCATGCCGCGATGCTCTTGGCAGATTATATCGCACATGAAAATGCAGTAATCGCGCGCGCGCGCGTTCTCGTGCAGAAAAGGCAAACCGATTAAGGAACCATACCTGATATACTTGAGTCGAAGATATGAAGGAATCATTTCCCGCAAGGGCGTTTCGCTCTTTCGGACACCGAGGTTTTTATGCAGGAAGAAAACTTGAATGCCGGTATGGATAAGGCAGGGACTGAAACCGACGCTAACGGCGGAGTACGGCCTGAGTCGGTCGAACCTGAAGCCGATGCAACGGTGGTCGCAACCGACGATCAGGAGACGGTGATTGCATCGCCGGATGCAGACAAAACGGTGATTACCGCCAGTATTTCGGGCGATGCGACCGTGGTCACGAGCGCGGGGGAGCTTTCCGCGGCGCCTGCGGAGTCATTCAAGCCGGTTGTCGAGTTCGCGGTTATGACGCATTTTCCCTATGCGCTCGCACGCCAGCAGATAACCAATCACGTGCTTTTCGAGGCTACAAGTTACTTCGAGGGGCGTGAGAGTGCGCGTGCGCCGGTCGCGCTTGCACTCGTACTCGATAAGAGCGGCTCGATGGAGGGCCGCCCGATGGAGCAGCTAAAGATCGCGGTCAAGTATCTCGTGGACAGGCTAACCCCCGCAGATCTTCTTACGATCGTCACGTTCGGAGAGGAGAGCGAGATCGTGATGCCGCTCCGCCGCGTGATGAACACGGATCTGATCAAGCAGCACGTCGACATGATCAGGCCGCGCGGGACTACGAACCTCTGGGCCGGGATAACCGACGCGGTCACACAGCTTTTTTCGACCGATGCGCCGCACCATATCAAGCGAGTTCTCCTTCTCACCGACGGCGAAGCGAACGAAGGCATAACCGATTATCAGAGCATAATCACCGAGGTTCGGGCGCGCCACCTTGCAGGGCTTTCGTATTCCACGCTCGGAATGGGAATCGAGTACAACGAAGAGTTGATGATGGCGATAGCGAAGAATACCGGCGGGAACTACCATTTTATCGAGCATCCCGACGAGATTCCGATGGTGTTCGAGCGCGAACTCGGCAGTCTGTTCGGAGTGGTCGGAAACGAGGCGCGGCTCAAGCTTGATTTGAGGAAGGACACGGAGGTGACGCGCGCCTTCGGACTCGAATGCGAGACCCGCGACGGAACTGTTACGATCAACATGCCCGCGCTCGAAGCGGGAAAGACTCAGCCTGTACTTGTCGAGCTTCGGATGGAGAAGCACCCTCCGGCCAGGTTCAAAAAGCTCGATGCAGAGCTTTCGTATCTCCCGTTCGGCCAGACCGAGCGCGTCTCGCAGCGCGCTTCGGTTGTATTCGAATTCACGCTCGACAAGGAGAAGGTGCGGAGCCACGAAAACGAGAGCGTGCGCCTGGCGCTCGCAACGCGCGACATCGTGATGCAGCTCGAACGTGCAGGAGGACTCGCGAAATCGGACGCCCAGACGGCGACGATGATCGTGAGCCAGGCCGAGACGCAGCTTCTCGATGCGGGGCGGAGCGAGGATGCGACGATGATCGCGAACGTGAAGGCAAGGCTCGAAAGCGGGCAGGCGGATGCCGCGGCGAAGATACTTTCGGGCGCGCGCTTCAAGCTCGATCAGGACAAGACCCAGGTGCAGGACGCGAGGGACTAGACGCAATGCTCGGTGGCATTGGAGAGAAATATCGGATACCAGGGGCAAAATGATGGATGATGAAAAAACACTTCTAGTAGGAACGGACGATGCTGTTGCAGATGAGAGCGGCGATGATTCTGCAGGCGGCGCGAGTGAACCTTGCCCGCATTGCGGCGCGATTGAAATCGACAGTGACGGGTACTGCGCGACCTGCGGGCTTTATCGCGCGAGCGGTGAATTCGTGAAGCTCGAACCCGACGCGCTGCCCAAAGGCGATGTTCTCGCACGGCTCATCCTTCCAGACGATATAGCCATGGAATTTCCCGCCGGGAAGTTCGGTGTGGGCAGGGCGGATACCGACATCATCATTCCCGATCCGTACGTCAGCCGAAGCCACGCGGAAATCGAGATCTCGGATGACGGCATAGCCATAATCGACCTTGGGAGCACGAACGGTACATTTATTAACGATGAGCGCCTTTCTGAAGGCGAGCGGCGAGAACTAATCGCGGGCGATTTTCTCAAATTCGGCAAAACCGAAATAGGATGGGAGTTTCTCGGCTCGGAAACGGACGAGGAAGCAGCAGCAACCGAAGATTCGCCGGTGGAAGACGCTGAAAGTGCCGATGAAGAAACAGCCGAGGAAGAAGGTGCTGCTGCTGAATCTGGCGATGAGCCGGAAACGGGTATCCCAGCCGAAGCGTCCGGCGCGGAAGCTACTGCTGAAGCGGATGCAGAAGCCGAAGCTGATGAAATGGACGCTGAAGCCGAGCCTCATTATTCCTGGCAGCTTCGGTGTACGAGCCGTATGCTCGACATGATTATGCTTGCCGACGGAAAAACGATCCTCGGCAGAAAGGAGGGGCGCTCGGATGTCGTCGTTTCGGGCGACGGTTACATAAGCAGTGCGCATCTGAACATCGAAATCGAGGATGATCAAGTGCATGTGACCGATATGCAAAGCACGAACGGTACTTTTATCGGCGGCGAAAAAATGGATCCGATTGTACCGATACGGATTTCGGAAGGCGCCGAAATAAGGATCGGCGAAACGGAATTTGTGCTGGAGCGCATCGGTGAAGCGGCGTCGGACGAGGACGAACCAGAGGACGGTGAGCTGCAATCCTAACCTGGGCGGCAACCGACCATCGCACGCGTTGCATACGATTCTCAGCTTCGTAAGTTCTAAAATGAGGCGCGCGCTGTAATTGGCAAGTGGAGCTGCTACAATTCAGCCATAAATGCGTGTTTAACCCTTGTCAGGAGCAATATCGCTATCTTGGTCCGATCATTAGTTTCCGCTCGCTTGCTCAATCACCTCTCGCATCCTGTCAAAGAGAAGCGTCTTTAAGCCTTCCACAACCTTCACACGATGCTCGCTGAAGTCCACGCCGTACTTCGAAACGTCAAAATCGTGGCGTAGCGCCAGATTCTCGCGATCCTCATCGGATAGGCGCGCCAGCACACCTTTAGCGAAATCATCCGAGAAAACGCTTTTCAGGTCGTCAAACAAAGGATAAACCTGCCATTCGCAAAACGCCGCCAAGGTTGGATCCGAGACATTGCGATCACCAGATTCAATATATGCCAGTCGCATTGGGATATCTTCAAAATCGCCGGACAGTATTTTCTCCTCGGTATCACGCGTAAATTCCAGCGTCAAATCTATCCTTAACCACCTTTCCCAATGTTCATAGCTTTCTTTCTTGGAATTTTGGTAAAGCACGAATGTCCAAGCCCATCCTGCAACGAGAAAGATGAAAAAGCACGTAACAAGGATTCTTCTTAAAAGCATATCAACCTCCAATCGGATTAAACCAATAGAGCCAGCTAATCTCCGCTTTTTGCAACCAGCCATGTCGGTTTTGCGCATTTTTAATGCTACTCAGGCGGATCGCCGGGGTCTTCGCCCTGATCCTGATAGCTGGTAAGAACCGCCCCCACGAGCAAAGCAATCAACGTAAACAACACAAGTCTTGACAAAGTGCACCTCTAGAATTACTGATAATTACAATCCTATCAGGTTCAAGGGCAAACTGTCAAGCGAAGCCAGTCCTGGGCTAAACTCATTACTCGTCCGGACTGACAACATTATGTACAGACGAATCCGGTTGTTTTTCGCGCAAGAGCATCCTGCCGGCATTCAAGCATCTCATCAGGTAGTTCGATATGGCAAGCTTCCCGATTTGGATGTCACCGCATTCCGTTGCCATAACGCCCTATTTCACTTAATATACCCCGCGTGACGGAAGCCCCAGCAGTATCAACAGGAACAGGGAAAGGTTTCAGCTTCGGGATCATGCCGGGCGTGATCATTCCTTGTGTGCTTACGATTCTCGGCGTAATCCTGTTTCTGCGCCTGGACGTCGTTATCGGTCAAGCGGGATTGCCGGGCGCGATTTTCATCATCGTCCTTGCGCACATCATCACGTTGGCCACAGCGATTTCACTGGCCGCAATCACAACCAACCAGAACGTCGGCGGAGGCGGCGCATATTTCATCATCAGCAGGAGCCTCGGCATCGAATCCGGAGGTACGATCGGCTTGGTGCTTTTCTTTTCGCTGGCCGTGTCGGTCGCGCTCTACGTCATCGGCTTTACGTCCGCGCTCTGGGAAGTGATTCCTCATTTCCTGCCGTTCAAACTCCTTGCAATCATTGTCACACTTGCGGTCTTCGTCGTAACTTACATTTCCACAAATCTCTCCGTACGAATTCAACTAATCATCCTCGCTTGCCTCGCACTTTCGCTTCTGTCGTTCTACATCGGCGCGCTGCTCAAGTCGGGCGCGTTCGATACCGTGCCGAATATGATCGCTCACCAACCCGAAGGCGGAACGATCTGGCTCAGTTTTGCACTCTTCTTTCCCGCTGTGACCGGGATAATGGCCGGTGTGAGTATGAGCGGGGATTTGAAGGATCCCCGCCATGATATTCCCAAGGGAACGTTTATCGCAATTGCGGC
>JAGGVC010000115.1 GCA_021158185.1 bacterium
CGGAGTGGTAATTACCCATATTATACCCGAAAAACAAAACGTGCGTATAGTAAACGTGCAAATGTGGCAAAATAGCTGATTCATCGTGGTGCGAAAATGGAGTCAAAACGGCCTCTCAAGCAAGGCCCGTAAAGGGATTATAGCGATATGGGGCGGAATTGCGCTGGAGAGGGGATTGGTTGACGGGTAGGTATCTGCTGGAAGGTATGTTGTGTGGTTTTTTTATTTCAGCGTTGTCATTGGAAGTCGGGATCTTCTGGATTTAAGAGACTCGGAATTGTACAAATTTTTGACTTCACCTGCCCTTTCATCATCCACACAGGAATCGAATTAACAGCGGAACGTCCTGAGGATGACTCATCAATCAGCGAAATCGCCTCACCGACAGCTGTACTAACGTCGCCGGGCGGTAACGTCTCCATATACTCTTGAGCCGCGCTTTTGAAGCCTTCTAGGTCGTCACTATCGAGAATCGTAAGAGCAGCTTTCAGTTCATCTGGGAGCGCCATTTTACATCTGCGTTCTCTTTCAATACGTTCGAGTCTATCATCCTCTTCTTGCTGCATCTCAGCTCTTTGTCGTTCAACTTCTGCACGTTCAGCAACCCGCTTTGCTGAAATGCCTATAAGCTCATCCACCGACCGCATAACAAGCGCCCGGCGAAGCTCCAGTAGAACGTCCAGGATGGCGTGGAAGGCCTTTCTGCGAAGGTCTGCCAAAACAGATACGGGATAAGGCGATTCGCTTGAGCGTTGATTCAAGGTCGTCGTCGTGCGGGGGAGAAACGGGGACGTGAAGGTTGTCCGATTTACGAGGCATTGCATATTCTCCTTTCTGCTAGGGGATCATACCGAAGTGCTGCATAGCTTCCTCAATCAGAGGTTGCACATCTTGAGGGCAAGGATTCGCACGCTTGTCGCCAATGCGATTTGGCGCGCGCCTTGGCTTAAGCCCATTCAGTTCCTTCACGTGCGCAATCCAGCTAGTATTAACGGTTCTGCCGTGATTACGTCTTACATACTCAACGATTTCACGATAGGTTGGCATACGAACATCCAAAGAACGATGGAATTAGCACCAGTTTTGTTTAATGTACCGCACAGCTTCGCTGACGTTAAGCTGTCGTGACGAGTTCCCAGCGCGGATATAGAATTTCTCGTCGTTTCCATCCTTGACGTAAACCGGTCGCGGGGATTGCTTCACAGTTACAGCGCATATCTCCTTTTCCTCAATCCAGTGAAATGCAATTCCGATGGAAGAGCTTATGTCCTTTCCGCAGGCGTTGAGCAAAAGCGTCGTCAGCCAGTTTTCGAAGCCGTCCCTATCCTGCCGTTTTCCGAGCGTTTTATAGTCGCGCGCAAGCCCAACTGAATTGCCCTTGTCGTCCACACCGATAAAAAGCGTCCCGCCCTGAGTGTTCAGGAATGAAGCCACAGCCTTGATGAGTGCAACTCCTATGTTCCCTTTTTGACATTGTGCCTTAACATCCCAGCGAGCGGTTTCCTTAAACTCAATCTTTGCTCCCTCGCCTTCTGCAATTGCATCGCGAATTCTTTGCCCCTCTTCTTTCGGCGCAAACTCCCTGTACGCTTCAAGCGCGGCGTCCTTCACGGCTTGATCCACAAGCGGGAACGTCGTTAGTATATATGCAAACTCGTCTTCGGTTAATCCGTAAAGGTGGGCGACCAAGCCGTCGAGTTCTGCGCGGAGCCTTGCGCGCTCGACGGGATCGGTTGCGCCGTCCTTGTGGCTCTTGAGACCGACTTCCTTTGCGAAGTCGTCGAATTCAGGCGTGGTGCAGATAAGCCGCGCCGCCCGCTCGACGATGGGCGCGAACTCCTGATCATCTTCGGTAAGGCGGGGAACGGGCATTTGATAGACATAAAACATATTGAGGTGGCTTGTGATTTTTTTCCGAATCATCCAATCGAAAACATAGGAATTGAAAACAGTCACGAAGGCGCATAGTTCAGCAGCGGTTGGAGATTGGTTGCGGGATTTCGTGTTTACTGGAATAGTATTGCCAGCGAAAGTGGGAGGAATGATAGTTGATATTGCAGCTCTCTCATTGGTGCTTGATGCAATATCACGATAGCCAAAGCGATAGTCTTGATAGTCCATTCTTTGGTTGTCGTCTGCATCTCTGCCGAGCAAGACGGATCTTCCTTCTTTTTCATCAATCCAATAGCGGGGACTATCGAACTGATAGTCAAAATGCCATATCATTTTCCCTTCGTACAACGGCAGGCGACCCTTGCCCGGCTCGGTCTTGAAAAGATGACTGTCGTTGGTCATATCTATTTCTCTGTAGAATCGCACATTCCACTTTCCTTCAATCTTCTCCCCCAGCATCGGAAACCGGAGCAGTTTTTCGGCGATGGTGATGTCCATTTCGTTCTTGAATTCCATTACCGACATTGAATCGGGGGAAAGGCGCTTGACAAGCTCAACCGAGATATCAATCGCTCCTTCCTGCGGGAATCGTGCAAGCTCGGCTACATCATGGCGCATGAACGCGGCGGGAAATTCCTTAGTCTTCCCGCCCTTCTCAAAGCTCAGTACGACGAATTTGAAACTGCGATGGACGCCTTCAAATACTTCCTTACGGTTTTCGATACAGAAAAGCCCTGTTACCTTTGTCTTTTCAAACAGCATCTTTCGAAGTTTCTTAGTTCCCAAGTCAGTGTATATCCCGCTTGGAATTACAATTCCGCAGTATCCGCCATTACGGAGCAGGTTGAAACATTGCTCGGTGAAAAGCTTGTACAGGTTAATATCCGAACCGGATTTCCTGAGGTGTATATACTGCTCCGCCGCGCGGAAATACGCGCTTACGTGCGGATAGCTGCTTAAATACTCAAGCCACCCATCGCGGATTTCGGGATCTCTGAGAAGCTTCGCCTGCACCTTTTCGAATTCCTTGATGGTCATCTTCTTCTTGGTGACGAGATCGGAATGCCCTTCGAAAAACTCCTTGCCGTTCGGCTTCCATATTTCCCAGGGAGGATTAGTGATAATCGCATCGAAACCACCGCGCCGGTTCATCGTTTCGTCGAACTCGAAGCCCCAGTGGAAAGGCCTGAGCGCTTCTACATCGGGGATACCGACGGCGCGCTTATTGGGTTTGCCCTGGGCGTTCTTTTTGTCGTCCCAGGTGGCTTCTTCGAATTTGACCTTCAGCTTGTCGAATTCGTCCCTGAGGACTTCGTTAAGCGTTGCAACTGCTTGCTCCTTCTTTGCGGTAATGCTGTCCCTCAGCGCTTCCAGATCTTCCGCGTAACTTGTTGTCAATCTGTATGTTTCGACTTCACGAGCATATTCGCTTACTATTTCACGGTAGCTCTTACGGAAGAGATGGGCGGGGTGACGGCGCTCGAACTCTTTATCGTCTACGCGCATAAGCCCGATCAGCGAATTACCCGGCATTATGTTGAAATCGATGTTGGGCAGCGGTTCGAGATCGTCAACTTTGTCCGCAACCGCGACGAGAGCCAGGAAAAGCCGCAGCTTGGCGATTTCGACGGCCTCATCCATAAGGTCTACGCCAAAGAGGTTGTGAATAATAATCGACTTCTTAACGAAATAAGAGATGCTGGGATGGTTATCCTCGATATCGCTAAGCCAGCGCCGAAGCATGTTGTCGTTTAGAAACTTGATTTTGCCGATGACGGCGGTATAGATACCGATCAGCGTTTTCATTGCCGCTACAAGGAATGCACCTGAGCCGCATGCGGGATCGAGCAACTTGAGCCCCGGCAGCACGTCGAAAACGAGCTTTCTGCAAAGTACTGCATCGAGCCGAAGGAGAAGATCGCCGATATTATCGAACTTGACCGCGTGGGCGATGCCGGGAATCGCCGGGGAGTTAATCGCGCCAAGAACAAGTTTGTGGATCGTCTGCTCGCAAAGGTGCTCGGTAATTTCGGTACGCGTGTAGTATGCGCCGAACGCCTTCTGGTTGATGTACTTCTCGAATATATATCCCAGGATAGCAGGATTGATCTCGTCGTCTTGTCCGCCGGGCGTGTCGTCCAGGTTCCACGAATAGCGTTCAAAAAGCGAAAATATCTCAGCGAAAGCAGCGTCGGGAACTCCGATATTCTGCCATTTTTCCTCGATAGCATGGCGGATGAAAAGCCCGCCGTTAAGGTACTTGATCTTGCCGAGAAGCGCCTTTGCATCCGGACTTCTCTTATCTTCGGGTTTGGCGAATCCCTCGAAAAAGAGCGCATCGAGGAATCGGCGGTAGTAAAGGTTGCGTCCCGCTTTCCGGCTTTCATCGAGTTTCTCTTGCAGGTATCTGTCGTTGCCATTATCAAGGAAGAACTTCCTCTGCAGGAAGTACACAAACATTAGCCGGTTAAGGAGAACAGATGCGTACCAGCGCTTATCCTCGTCGTTATCAATACCGGTAATGCTGTCGATAAGGCCTGAGTGCAGGTCTTTGAATGCCACGTAAAAGCGCTTTGTTACTTTTTCAACATCAAGCGCATCCTTAAGTCTTCTGTAAACTTCAAAAAGGGGCAGATAGCCGTCTTTATCGAAATCGCCGATATCGAAAACCATCGAATTAAGCTTGCTTAGGAATAGATCGCCGGGCTGACCCTTAAAGTATGTGTGGTCGCGCGAATGGCTCTTTCCGTCAATCCGCTTAACCCAATACCACATGCTTTGCGTGCGCTTCCTGTCCGTGAAGATAATCAGGTTCTCAAAGTGCTGCTTTGAAAGTTCCTTGTGGATCGTCGCCCTTGTGCGCGCATCGGGAATATCTGCGCTGCGCGACATAACCTCGAATACGACGACGCCCGATAGCTCAGCCGCAATATGCCACTCGAATGTCTCGCCGCTCAGTTCGAGTTTTGCTCTGGTCTTTGAAGACGCTCGCGTCCAGCCAAGCTCCTCAACAAACAGCTTTTCAAACTCGAAATTCTGCAAACACTGCCGCGCCTTTGCGAGATTGAGCTTCATTCCTTTTCCCCCTCTTCCTTAAGCCCCATTGAGCAAATAATGCGGGGTTCGACGGGCTTATCGTCCTTGCTGACTTGGCAGAGCCTGTCCTCGTGATAGAGCGTCACGACAAGCTCCGCAAGAATTTCGTCTGATATCCCTGTTCTAAGTTGGCGGTTTAGCGCATCCTTTGCGGTTTCTCGAAGCGGGAAGTTATAGATCTGATCTATTGCTTTCAGGAGATCCGGCGTGACGAAAAGCTTGTCAGCTTCGCGCTCCGCGAAACTCTTCAGCCGCGAATAGGCTTTGAAACGCGCCCCGCTCGGTCTGCCAAGTTGACCACCCGCCTTGGATTCCGTACGTGAAATCTGTTCGACGCCCCTTGCTACAAGCTCGTGATGGCGTTCCTGGCGCGGGAGAGCTGGAGTATCGGAAGTGCATTCAGCGGCTTTGATTATTGCGTGCTGCGATTCGGAGACGACGTTGCCATCGGTGTCTACCCAGGCTAAAGCGTCATTATCTTTGCCTGTTTTTACGTAGACAAGTGCGCCCGGCGGCTTGCCTTCGACAGCGGTATGGGATTTGGTTGCGTAAACGACGGAAGGAAGCCCCTCGATTTTGCGCTTTAGGCTCGGATCAGCGTCAGTCGCGTTTTTCCAAATCTGATATGCGTAGGATGCAAGATCGACTTCGCCTTCGTCAATGCCGTCAAGTAGTCCGCTCTTCTCGTTGTAGAGATCGACAATCGCCTGCGCGTCGTCGTCCTCGAAGAAGGCCTCGTCAGTACCGACAACCTCGGCATTCTCGCGAAGGCGATTGCGAACGCGCGAGCGAAGGCGAATGATTCTTTCGACGCCATCGGCTGGAAGGAACGAGTAGCAGTTTATAACGGGCGAATCCTGGCCGATACGGTCGACGCGACCGACACGCTGAATAAGGCGGATGATCGCCCAGGGAAGGTCGAAATTAACTACAGTGAAGCAGTCCTGTAGGTTCTGTCCTTCGCTAAGTACGTCAGTCGCAAGAAGCACTCGGATTTCGCCATGCTTAGTCGCATAGTCAACTTTGTCGTTGCTTATAGGGCTGAACCGCCATGCAATAGCAGTCGGATTGCCGCTGTTTCCGGTTACACCGACGAGATCAGGCGATTCGGATTTGGAAAGCTGATCGGTCAGGTAGTCAACCGTATCCGCGAACTGGCTGAATATTAGTACTTTGTCCGCTCCATGGGTCCGAGAGATCAGCTCCTTTATCTTGGCAAGTTTGCTGTCTCTATCCGGATCCCATACTCCGCAAAGCTTCAGGATATCCAGCAGAGCAGCAGAATCCTCTTCAAGATGTTGCAGAAGTGTATCCGTGAAAAAATCCGAGCTAAGCCACTTGAAACGCGTGCTAAGTTCACCTGAAAACAGATCGTACAAGGCAGCAGCATTCTGCCTAATCCCTTCATTTGAACTGAGCCCCATGTCCTCAGCCTGCAAGTCGCCATCCGTTGAGGATACTCCTGCCTGATCGTCTTTGAAAAGGCTGAATTCAATATCGGAATCGAGATTGAAATCACCCAGCATATCCGCGGTTTGTGAGCCTATAGGAAGCGGTAAGCCATTTTCTAGTGCGTGAATGAAAACATGGTTTCTGAGGATATGGCGTGTAACGGATTGCAGGAATACGAAACCGCAGCTTTCGAGCCGTTTGAACAGGCCAGTTCTGCAGTAGCCCATGAGACGTTTCCCTGCTCGTGAAAGGTCCATTATGATGTCGTTCTCTTCCGCTGTCGGTGTAATAGTTTGCCGCAGGTACTTGGCGAGTCCGTATCTGGGCAAGTTGAGCGAGCCGACTGCAGATACGACTGGCTCGGAGAACATCTTTGCGTACTGATCCGAGGGATCGTCTTCGTCAATGTTGAACTTGAGCGTCCTAGGTATGCGCGTTGGGAAGTACGATTTTCTTCCATCCTCAAAGGCAATGAACTTCCTTCCAGATTCAGGATCGGTATCCGCGTAGTTTGCAATAATGAACGAGCGAGTGCGCCTTACAAGGTACAATCGCATTAGTTCCCGCCAGTCGTCCGCATATTCGCTCTTGTCGAAGGCATCGAGGGAATGCAAGCTGCATTGGTGATCCTGGATGAACTTCACCTCTCCTATTTCCTTCAAAAGGCATTCCGGGCGCATTGGGATTTCCTGATCGTCTGGAATAAAAAGACGAAGCTGGTTTGAGAGGTCGGCGTAAGTTTTGTTGTAGGGTGTTGCCGACAGCATTATTACTTTGCTGTCGTTCTTCTCGATATACTTCCTAATCGCCCGATAGATTTTGCCCTCGCGGTTCCGCAGATTCTGGCTTTCGTCGATGAGAACGATTCTAAAGCGAGTGAGATTGTGCAGTTCCGAAAGCACCATACCAAGTGATAAAACCTTCGTGCCGCGCATTTTGTAGTTAGTTCGGTAATCTTCCCACATACTCATTAGATTTGGCGGGCATATTATCAGCGTCTCATAGCCAAAATCATCTTCAAATACTCGCGCTACCGCTGTGCCGATGAGTGTCTTGCCAAGACCAACAACATCGCCTATCAGTACGCCGCCACGCCTGTGCAGATGATGGGCTGCAATCCGAACCGCAGCGGACTGGAAAGGAAACAGAACCTTCTCCAAATCTCGGGGAACTGTGAAACTTGCAAGCCCTTTTCTGGCATCCTCTGCCAGGTGGTAGGCCATTTTGAGATAGATGTGATAAGGGTCGATCAGATCTTCGCGAGCCCAGCTTTCCTCGATAACGTCAATCAGTTCCTTTGATATGTCAAGGCAAAACTTGTCTTCCCACCTTTCCTCGAACCACTGATAGAGCTTCTGACAGGCGTCCTGCTCCAACACATCTACGTTCAACTCGCCCTGCTTGAGAAGTCCCGCCATAGTAAGATTGCTGCTTCCAACGTAGCCGAATAACGGGCTGATCGGGTCGGTTCTATGTAGCAGGTACAGCTTGGCATGAAGAGGATGGCGCAGGAAGAGCTTTACCGCAACCTTGCCTGATTTTATCTGACGCGCAAGCACACGCAGCGCGGCTTCGTCGTCGGATGTAGGTATGCCGACTGTGAGCTGGTCACGGAATTCCCCGGCAAGCTCTCTTTTGCGAGTCAATGCAGTACGGTTGTCGATTGTGAGCTCAGTTTCAACGGCGCCAAATAGCTCAACAAGCTCTTCCTTCGGAAGACTGTGCATACCGACAAGAACTCGGCAAATCTGCCCATCGACGCCCTGAAAATGCTCGATATGAGAGGAAATTTGCTTCCAGCCTCGCAAATTGAAGTACCCGATGCAGAAATCGGAGCGATCAGAAACGGCCAGTCCTTCCTGTATTGCAGGGAGTAGTTTATTTTCGATGTTGTCATAGATTCCTGGCATATTCCTCTCCCACGGGCAGCTGGGCAATCAGTGTTGCGCGAGCCCGTACGGGATTATATCATCTCACAGCTGCAGGAATCGATCGCGAAGGATGCTACAATCCGCGGTGATGAAGATCACACGCTGTGCAATTTTCGTGAGGGTCTCGCAGAGCAACGGGCGCGATGTAAGTTCCAGCGAAAGGCACACGCCTCTATTTTTGCGCAGCTTTTCCTTCCTCCTCTGGCTCAATAGCCCTCTATCGTGTATTGATGTGACGTTCAATGCTATCCAGGCTTAAGTATACGCGACCGTTCCAGGCACGATATCGCTTAACCGTCCCATTGCGAATCAGATTCAAGATGGAAGTTCTTGGTATATTGAACCGTCTTGATGCTTCGCTAAGCGGAATCCCTGTAATAAGCGTTAATCGTTGCTTTAACATAAGTTTCGTGAACTTAGGCTCTTTCCCCAGCTTTGGATTACCCATGGTGTTGCACCTCATTCATGAATCCAACAAGGGGGATTTTCAAAAGCAAAAATGCTATGATTTCCGAGGCTCTGGAATTTAGGGGATAAGTCCCCAATTTTGGGAGGAGATAAAGATGCGCAGGCGGCTAGCTGGTTTTGCGTTGCTCTTGTTTGTCATGCTTGTTGCGATAGCGGTGCCGGTAATCGCCTCATGCGCGAGCGACGGGTCGGTGAACGAAACGCGCAGGGAAATCACGCTGGACGAGGCGATAGCCGAAATCGAGGAGTACCCTGTACCCTCAGGCGTGGAAGGGGGCGTATTCGAGGAGCTTCGAGAGGAACTCACCCGGAAGTTCGATGAGATGGCGGTGCGAAGGATCGTATCTGCCGCTCCCAGCGGTGAAGAAAACCGTGTGGATGACTTAACGCTAATCGACAACGGTGACAGCACCTACAACCTTACCTGGAGCTACAAGAACCTTGGCGATTACGACTTAAACGGCGAGGTCGGGGTGTCCGACATCACACCGGTTGCGCTGAACTACCTTGCGAGCACCACCGACGGCGAGGGGAACGACTCCTACGAAACGTGGATCGACCGAAGCGGCGACGGCGAGGTCGGCATATCGGACATTACGCCGATTGCGGAGTATTACCTGAACGATGTTGTGGGATACCGCGTCGTCACGTCCGATAGTGCCACTGGAGGGTTTATGCCAATAGGAGATGCGGTGCCATTTGGCGAAGCTGGCGTGTTCCCGAAAGTATTCTCCGTGCCGCTTCCGCTTGGCGCGCTCGCATACGTTGCTGTGCAGCCCGTGGATGCCGCGGGGGGTGTTGGGCAGATGAGCGTGGTTGTGGCAATACCGCAGCCCGACGAGCCTCCGCTGCCGCCTGAGAACCTCCAGACCTCGGATGGAGCTTATTCGGACAGGATCGAGCTCACCTGGACGAAGTCGACGGGCGCAACAGGTTACACGATTTACAGGGATGCCCAGGACACTCCAATCATTGAACTCGGCGACGTCGACACCTGGGACGACACGACTGTAGGCGACACCGACCTGCATACGTACTGGCTGAAGGCGACGAACGATGCCGGCGACAGCGAGTTCAGCGAAAGCGACACGGGGTTCATGGCCGCAGGCGGCACGATCCTCTTCGAGGAGCAATTCGAGGACACGGATTTCTCCTCCCGCGGCTGGTACGACTCCCCGGGCTTTGGCTTGACCACCGATGAGCATGCCCCGGGCAGCACGCGCGCCGTCGAGTTCCACTTCGAGCAAGGCGCGACCGGCCCGACCGTGCGCGGCGGGCGCGTACTGTTCGAAGAAACCAACTCGGTTTACCTGAGCTTCTACATCAAGTACAGCGCCAACTGGACTGGTTCCGACCGACCGTACCACCCGCACGAGTTCCACTTTGTGACCACCGAGAACGGCGTCTGGGTAGGCCCAGCCTACACGCACCTGACGACATACATCGAGCACAACGAAGGCAGGCCGCTCCTGGCAATCCAGGATGCGGAGAACATTGACGAGTCGAGGATCGGCGAAGACCTGACGGACGTTACGGAGGACCGCGCCGTCGCTGGGTGCAACGGCAGCAGCGACGGCTACCCCGACGACTGCTACCTGTCAGGAGGCACACACCGCAACGGCAAGCGCTGGATGGCCGATGGCGTGTACTTCGCGGACTCTTCCGGCCCGTACTACAAGAACGACTGGCACTTCATCGAGGCGTATTTCCAACTGAACAGCATCGTTGAGGGCAAGGGAATCTGCGACGGTGTGGTGCGCTACTGGTACGACGGCGAGCTGCTGATCGACCATGACGATGTCCTACTTCGAACCGGCCAGCACCCGGATATGATGTTCAACCAGTTCATGGTGTTCCCATACATCGGCGACGGCTCGCCCATCGACCAGACGATGTGGCTGGACAACCTGACCATTGCTACCGGAAGGCCGTGATGTGCCTCAGCGCGATCGTGGCTATCGCTGCGGTGTTTTCCTGCGCCATGGCAGTGCAGAGCGGCGGTGTCCAAAGGGCAATGAATGCCGGATGTGCATGTGTATTCTGTAGCGTTGTGGGAGTTGCACGCATTAGCGATTTATTGGTCGCATTTCTAAAGCGCCCTGGATTTGGTATAATTCGCATGCATTCGAGTATCCGGCCTGTGTCGTATTGAATACTAAGTATTATTTTCTTGCTTTGGGTGAAGAACTATGAACAACTCGGTGCACTGTACCTTCTATGATCATGAGTTAACTTCATTATGTGATTACAAAGGAATGAGTCTAATTCCATCGTGATGTCTTACTCCTTTTTTAGAGGTCATCTATAAAGCCCAGATTATTCGGTGGTTTGCATTCATTAGCCCTGTACCATCCAACCATTCCCAGGAATTTGTCGATGTGATTCTCCAATTCCGTTCGATATAGACTGCCCGTTTTCACGATCTCGTCAAAAAAGCAGTAGGCTTCGCTGTATTGAAATTAGACTGGCGGTCACTCTGGGATGATTACAGAACCCTCTGCGACACTCCCTGAGTGTACCACAGCCTCATAACAGGGTCTACTTAACCCCCTGTAAGCGTTATGTATACCTTCCGAATGCAGTATTCCCTTTGCAGGACTTACGAAACAGCCTTTGGCAGCTATTCAAAATGACCCCGACTCCGCCCCTCCCGCCGCCGCCTGCATCACTTGAATATGAATGAGGGCGGCGGGATCGGCTTGCGGGGCGCTTCGCTGGGAATCCCTGCAAGCCTGGGTCGGGTCGGCTTTGAATGCGGCTCGGATACGTGAATTCCTCACCGCGCCGACGAGTGTGCGGGGGGGAATGAATGAGTTAGTGAGTTTGGGTCTGAGTTTCCTGTTTTGGTTCTTGATCCTGTTTCTTTTGCGGTTGGTAAGGTGGGTTTACGCTCTGCCGGACGCGGGGGCAAGGGAAATTTGCCAACCCGCCAAGATTAAACCGCGTGTAGCCGTCTCAGATGGTCTAGCAGCCGAAACACAAGATGGACGTGGGGGCGCTTTATTTTTCTGCACTGACCAGCTCTATCAGACCGGAAGGTGTGTTTTTGCTCCTTATGTACCTTTCCGCTTTCCGCGGTGGATTAGGTTGAGTTCTGGCAGAGCGCAGTATCATCCGGGCTTCTGGTGGGGGCCAAACCGCTCCCACCAGAAGCGATTTCCCGATTACCCCTTCATCAGTGCTTCGCTTGCGATGACTTGGACTACCACTTCCGAGCTATCCAGTCGCGGGCGCTTGCGATCTCCGAAGTCCAGCATTTGCTGTGCCAAAAGAAGCTCCCTTAGCGCCTCGATATGCTCATCTGGCGTGTTGACCTGTTTTTGAAGCTTTCTAAGTCCGCTCTTTTGCGATAGGGACAGCGCCACGCTTTCCAGTTTTTGGCGAAGCTCCGTTATCGTCTTTTTGTCCTTTGGCTTTGCCTTGCGCGCCAGCGTGTTCAGTTGCTTCAGCGTTTGCTTCACAATCGGTTCGGCGGCCACCGAGTGCCGTTCGGCCAGGCGCGCCGCCGCGTCTTCCTGGAATTGCCGCTCGATTTCCCGCACCTTGGCGTTGAAGCCTGGCGGCAAAGCCAGCCGTTTTGTGTCCGGCTCGCACTTCAACTTTTTCAATATGTCCATCTGGTCTTGCGACACGATCTTGCCCGTATCATCGGCCAGGTACAGCGCCGCATAGTCACCGGCCTTGCAGAACACGGCAAGCTCGCTTTCGGGAGCGGCTTTTGCGGAGCGCATCTTGTCCGGCAGGATTGCCACTTTCTTGAATTGCACGGGGTCTTTCGCCCGTAGGTCGCGAAGCATTTTGACCAATTCGGCAAAACTTACCTCGCTCTCGTCTTCCGGCTCGTCCAGCACCCCTGCATCGCCCGTGTAAATGCGCTTGAATAGTTTCACATCGCTTAGCTGCTCGGATTGGCTAAGGTACTTGGCGTCCAGCCCCAGGTGCTTGTGTATCTCGTCTATGCGCCTCGACAGCCGTTCCTCAAGCCCTAGCTTCGATTCCAGCTTGCGCTCTGGGAAGAAGTTGTACGTGTGGATTTCACCGTGCTCGGTTGACACCCTGTCCACGCGCCCGATGCGCTGGATAAGCCGCACGGGATTCCAGTGCAAGTCGTAGCTTACGACGATGTTGCAGTCTTGAAGGTTAAGACCCTCAGATAGAATGTCGGTCGTGACCAGGATGCGTATTTCGTCAGCCGCCAGTACCTTTGCACGGTTCGCTTTGGGAGCGAAGCGCTTCACCTTGTCGAGAATGTCACGGCTTCCGCCCGATACCCAATCCGCCTTGGCGAACCGCCCGGCGATCTGCCCGCCCAAGTAATCGGCGGTTGCCGCGAATTCGGTGAAGATAAGCACCTTGCCGTTATCGAGAGGTGAGCGGCCAAGGTATTCCAGAAGCGTTTGCAGCTTTGCGTCGTCTTCCGGTTTTAGGTCCTTGACCAAGGCGTGAATTTCCTTGTAGACGCCGAGATCGGCTTCGATATCTTCAATCATCCTAACCGTGTCGAACCTGTCAGCAGGATATTTCTCAGCCGAAACTTCCATTATTTCTTGCAGCTTTTCCTCGTCTCCGGTTCCCCGATAGCGCGCCAGTTCTTCGGCCAGCAGCCCCGCCGGGACGTATCCCTTTTTGAGATGCGACAGGTACAGCCCGTGAATTTCCGTCTGGTCGGACACCGAGCGCCTAAAAGCCGCCACGCTCGACTCCATTCGCTTGAACAGCATCGTCTTCATCAGAGCTACAAGGTTCTTGCCCGCCACCTTGAGTTGCGATAGCTCCACGTCGTCCCGATGCTCAGGCTTGACGTAGTGGTACAGGTCGTACCGGGCGTATTTGATTTTCCTTAGTAGCTTTTCGATCTTCTCGTATATGCCCGGATAGGTTTCGTCTATCGAATAGTCGATCCGCACCGGCGGAAGCCGCTTGGGGAAAGAAAGCTTTCCACTTTTCATGTCTTCCGGAAAGTCCTTCTCGATATGCCGCCTTGTTCGCCTGACCATCACGTGTTCCAGCAAGTCCGGCAGCTTGCGCACTCCGCTTTCCACTGCCCGGAAGTACTCGGTCAGCGTTGGCGGGTCTATGGGCATGAGCGCCACTTCACTGGGATGGAACAGCCGCATCTGGTGAAGTATATCCCGCGCTTCCGTGTTGTACGGCGTTGCCGTGACCAGCACGACTTTCTTTTTCCAGCAAATCCGCTCAAGCGACTTGTACCCTTGCGTATACGGATGGCGGAAATGGTGCGACTCGTCCACCAGCACAATAGGCCGCTTCATCAGCCGGTCGTTTTCCTCGATATCGGCAATCTTGCCGCGCGATACCACCTCCACCGGCAGGTCGTACAGGTCGCAGACGTATTCCCATTGCGGCTTTATCACCGGCGGGCAGATAACGAGCGGCTTTTCGCCGGTTCTGGCGTAGTGATCCGCAAGTAGCGCCGCGCCCATATACGTTTTGCCCAAGCCCACGACATCGCACAAAAACACGCCGCCGTAATCCTTGAGAATGCTCCGGGCTTGCAGGACGGCGTCTGTCTGATAGTTGTAAAGCTCGACGGCTTCACGGGGAGCGTGCACCTTCTCATCCTCATCCAGCCGCTCGCGCACCAGTTCGTACACGA
>JAGGVC010000009.1 GCA_021158185.1 bacterium
CTGCTGCGAAAATTCTGTAACGCATACTCATAGCATCCCTCCGAAATCCGGTGGGCTTAACCTTTCAAGCCCCTTTAGCATTTTCAGACGCACGAAACCGACACCGATATGATACTTGCTCAAATTTTCCTGTCAAGCCGACATTTTCAGCCTGTGCAAGGCAAGTCTTTCAATGAGTCAGTAAGCCTATTCTTCCCACGTATCGAACGGGACGCGCTTGTCCTTGGTGATGCAGACGCCTGATACGCGTTCGTCAGGTTTGATTTCGACTTCGGGGCCCACTATGCAGTTTTCGACGACCGCGCCCGCGCCGATTTTTGCGAAGGGCAGGGCGATTGTCCGCCACAGGCTCGCGTTGTCGCCCACTTCGCAACCGCGCATCAGAACAACGAGCCCCGGCTGTTCATCATCACGCTCGCGCTCATCATCGAGCTTCGGCTTGCCGTTGAGCTTCACAGTTTTGTTTATATAAATGTATCTCTTGAAAAGGCTGAATCCCTTTTCATCCGAACTGCCGAATGCCGGATCGTACATCTGATAATGATGCAGGATTTCGAAATGCGCGCGCCAGTAGCTCGTAAGTGTGCCGATGTCGCGCCAGTATCCGCGATGTTCGAAGCCGATTACAGACACCCCGTTGAGAATCCAAGCGGGGAAGAGGTCTCGTTCCAGGCTGAGTTTATTGCCCGGATCGACATCCTCAAGAAGCGCGGGATCGAGAATGTATATGCCTGAATTAACGAAATACGGCGGATCGCCGGGCTCTGACGTTTTTTCCTGGAACGCGCAGATTCTCCCGTCAGGCGCAAACTTGATCAGTCCGTATCTGCTGGGATCCGGAACATTCACGGTTGCAATGCACACGCGCGCCTCATCCGATGTGTATGCAGCAAGCATAGCCTGCAAGTCTATGTTGCACACGATGTCGCCGTTGGCTACGAGCACTTCCTTTTCAGCGCAGATCGCGTGGTACGCGTTCTTAAGCGCGCCGCCCGTGCCGAGCGGATTGTCTTCGAACACGGGGATAATCTCAAGGCTGAATCCGTCGTTCTTTTCGAAGAGATCCAGCACATCCTCCGAGCCGTGGCCAAGGCACAGCACGATGCGCGATATCCCTGCTTCCTTGAAAAGCTGGAGCAGGTAGAGGATGATTGGCTTGTCAAGAAGCGGTACCGCGGCCTTCGGCATTTCGTCCGTCAGCGGATACAGCCTTGTTCCCAGGCCACCGATTAGAACAACTGCAGTACGCATGCACCGATTATAACGCGCCAGGCCGATCCTGTAATGAATTCAGCAAGCTATGCAACAGTGAGTTTAATCGCGCCGGTTGTTTCAAGATTGTCAGGATCGTAGTACTCGTAGATTCTGCTCGGGCCGACAGCTGCTTCGATGGGATAGAGCGCCTTGAGACGGTAACGAATCACCAGGCTTTCATCGCGCTTCATTCCCCGAATATAGATGATTATATGGTTCGCGGTTTTCTCCCACCTGCTGATTACTCCGCTGCCTGCGAGTTCATCCAGGTCGGGTGTCCACACATCGAATCCAGGCGGCACCGGCAGGTCGAGAACGACCATCCCTGTTTCCCCGGGGCCGATGTAACGCGCGGTTACCTCCACATTCACGCTGTCGTCCACAGCGAGATTCTTGCGATCATAGCTTACGTCGAGTTCGAATTCGTTTACAACAGGGGTATCGCGCAAACCTTTCCACGGAAGGTTGTAGGTAGTCTCAAGTTGGTAGTAAAGCTTGCTCTTTTCGTTGGAATCCGAGATCGAAATATCCACCTTGTTGCTGGTTTCGAGAAACTGCGAAAGATCTATGAAGTGCGTAACGTCAGCGCTTTCCTTGTCAATTTCGATGGTTCGTACGACCTCATCAGCCACCCTTATATTAACGGTGCCGGTTCCGTTGTACGCGAGTGATTCACTTGCCGCGATGAGCGTCTTGAGCGAGAGAACCGTCGCCTGCGTACTCCCCCACGTACCATCCGGCATCTTCCGGCTTACGAGCCAGTCGAGCGCCTTGTCGGCAATGCCAATTCCCGCATCAGCACGAATCAGCGCGTACGCTGCGAGTGCCGTGGTTTCGACATCAGCGGAATTCCCCTGGCCGTATGTGAAGGTCGGATTCTTTGCTTCCCACCACACAAGGCCGGTTTCATCGGATTCAGCCATATCGACAAGTCGTTTCGACAGAAGTTTGGTCTGGTCGGATTCGCCTTCAATCGCAAGCAGAGCGTTAATTGCGAGTGCAAGTGCATAGGGATCTTCGTTCTTTGTTCCGCTGTCCTTGATATAGTTTACAGCATTGAAAAGCTCGCCCTCTGTTACACCCGCGCGTGCAAGCGCCCAAACGATATAGGCATTGGTCGTAAGCTCTCCTTCTGCTAGGTTGCCGATTGACTCGTACCAGTGGCCTGAGCCGCGGAACAGCATCGTGCCGGGTTCTGCCTGGGATATCAGCCATTCCCGCGTTCGCTCGATCAATTCAGAATCGACGTAGCTTACTTCCGCCATATCGATAAATCCCATCAGCCCATATGCAGTTAACAGCAAGTCTGCCGGAGTTTCTCCGAACCAGTCGAACCCGCCGCCCTCAACCTCGAATGTGACAAGACGTTGGTAGCCTAGAGATACGAGTTCCTTCGCCCTCATCTCGAGTTCGGGATTCAACTGTCCCGATTTATTCATGTAGTTCAGCGCCATCACATTCGGGTAGGTTGTGGACGAGGTCTGCTCGAAGCAGCCGCTTGGCATTTTGAATACTCCGTCAATCCCGTCCACTACCTGGCTGAACGCACCGCCATAAACCTTGAGAAGAACCTTCCCGCTTCCAGGCACGATGCCTTCTGGAACCTGGGCTGTCAAACTAGCCTTTCCGTCTTCGAGTTTTCCGTTTTCAGCGGTTTTGAATTCACGACCATCCGGCACAACTCTCACGTCGCGTACCAGGGCATCAGAACCGCCTGATCTGCCTGACGCGCTGGCTGTCATAGTAAATGCACCTGCCTCATTTGCAGTGATGGGAAAGTGGACGCTTCTGACCTCATTGGGCTTGAGCGTAATCGAGCGGCTCAGGGATTTGGATGTCTCGAACCACTTTTCTTTCTTAAGGCTGATATGGAAAGACTGTGGTGAATCGAGATAGTTGTATACGACAACGGGAATGGATATTTTGTCGCCGCGCGTTAGCTCCACAGGCAAATCGAAATCGATAAAGAAATCCGCTGCAACCGGCATTTCAAGATTGCCAATAGCAACATTGCCGGAACGGTCGTTCGCAGTCGCTGTGATGTTCCAGGTCGTGATGCTGTCTGCAAGCTCGAATGTGTAATCGGTCTGTCCGGATTCATCAACGATGATCTCAGGAACCCATAGCATAGTCTCGGGAAAGTGCTTTCGAACGCGCACTGGCTTGGGGCGTTCCCACGCGGCCTGAGGCGCCCGGTGTTTCTCGGTCGTGATCCCTCGTGGAGCCATTGCCGCTTCCTCCGCCAATCCGTTCCTTTCGATGCCGGCGGTCAGAATATCGGCGCCTTCCATATAAGCTTTGGTTTGTAATCGGCTCGTCGGAATCCATAGAGCTGCGGCAATAAGAATCAAGACTCCTATAATCCATGCAGTTTTAGCCGCATATCGCGCTGCTGTGAACTGTTTGCCTGTGAACGGGTGCTCAAGATTATTGCTCATAAACGCGACAGCAAGGAACACCGGTGACAGGGAAAGCGCAGCGGTGATAACGAGAGCCCATATTGATTCGTATTCAGTCAAGAATGAAACTTGGCCGGATGCCACAAGGTATATCCAAAGACCTGCAACGAAATAAGCTGCGGCAAGTATCATAGACTTGACGCGATAAAGGTTGATTTGTTCGCCTATTACCTTTGCGGAAATCGTGCTCGTTACAACTCCGACCAAAGCGATTGCTATCGAAACAACAATCGCAGCTTCTCGCGAGACGGCGAAGAGGAATACCGATAATGGCATGATGAATGATGGAAGAAGTGCCGTTACCGATAGTCGCCTGTAAGAGAGCCAAAGCTTGCGCGACAAATTTTCAGGCTCGAACGCCATGTGTTGAACCAGAGAGATGATGAAGATTATAAGAACCAGGCCGAGCAAAACTAATGGGATGCCGAAAGAAGCCGATCTCCTTGCACTGGATATATGTTTTTCAAAGCGTTCAAGCTCGCTATCAGCGGTGCTTTTACTTACTGGATACAATTCGCTGTAGAGCACGCCTTCACGGGCCGCGACCGCTCTTCCAAGGGCTTGATATGTATATTCGAGTTGCTTTCTTGCGGCGTCGATCTTGCTTTCTTCTATCTGCGGCTTGATTTCTTTGAATACTTGCTCGACGGACGGCAAAGCGTGTATGACGCGGTCAAGGTCTCCGGGATGAATTTCGACTTTCGGGTCCATCAATTCGAGAAGCAGGCTGTAATAAATATTTTCTAGCCCGGTCCTTTTATCTTCGACGCCGAGAACCTTGCTGTCGATTGCAACGAGTCCTACCGCTCCCGATGTTGGATTGCCCTTCGCACCTTTCAATGCAATTGTCAGGCTTGCGGATTCACCCGGCGAGTGCTTGGTTCGATCAGGTGTCATACTGACGCTGAGGACGGGACTATCGCTCTTGACGAAGATTACGCGCCTGTCGTGGTACAGAAGTTCGGATTCATCAGCGGCATCGGTCGGTATGTATGCCCTGATTTCAGTTTTGCCTAGCATCTGAGGTGTAACCGTGAACTCGAAGTCCGCGATTCCGGTTATCGTGGGCGAGCTTTTCGTGAGTATGATCTGTTTTCCGCATACAACGTCGAGGTAAACGGTTGATTGACTGAATTTGGATGGATAAAAGACCTTGACCTTTATGCTTTCGCCCGGCTCGTAGACGACCTTGTCCGTATGAATCAGGAATGGCGGGCGTGTTTCGTACTCGTAACAGGAGAAGAAAAACTCGAATCTATTGTCCTCATCGTCCCAGCAAGTGACGCGGACGGTGTCGCCCGTTTCTGAGGCTTTAACCAGGCCTGAGTAGAGACCGGGCGAAATTTCCAATGCCGGATTCTGCCTAGTGGGCGATTCGAAGATCACTTTCTCCGGACTCCACGGCGTACCGTCGAGCTTGCTTATCGTGAAGTAGACATAATTGTCGAGACCCATATGCCATGCTCCACTTTCGGGAATCAGCTTTGCAACGTACTCGTATTCGGACACTGGCAGCTGCCTCGAAACCGTATGGCGCTGGCCTGCGCTGTCTGTGATCTCGATGTTAATATTAAGCTCGGTTGTATTGTTGTACGGATCGCGGGCAAACATTTTTTCCGGCAGTTTGAAGGAGTAGTTGAATTTGCCCGAAGAATCGAGCGAGCCTTCCACGACTCCGGCCGTAACTTCCTCTACGTCGAAGTATGTGAATTCCAGATGTGCTTCACCTTCCGAAACGGGTTTGCCGAAATAATACGAAGCAGTGATGTTTCCGCTGATAGTGTCTCCCGGGAACGCCCACTCCCGGTCTGGTTCAAAAGCAATTTTTATAGGCGGCAACTTGTAGCGGTCAACCTTGACCGTGGCCGTTTCTTCCTGCTCTCCTGCAATGACCCTGAGCGTGTAGTCTCCGAGAGGAACAAGGTCTGCAAGCTTGAAATCGATCGAGGCAATACCCCATTCGCTCGTTTTCGCGGGCTCGCGCATAAGCTTGGTGCCGTCGGGCGCCTCAACCTGGAAAAAAACTTTCAAATTGGAAGCGTTTATATGAGCGGATCTATCTGTGACAAGCGTTCTCATATGAATGGTCTGGCCTGGTTGATATCGCGGCTTGTCGTGGCTTAAAATAATATTCAGGTTCCGCTCGATACTGACGGGATATTCGAGCGTTTGCCAGCTTCCGTGGTAAAACGCGGATATGACGAGCGTAGGGTTTTCGCCGATTTTGACCGGAGCCGGAAATGATTCATCTATGGTGCCGCTTATGTTGGTTTTCCCCTTGTAAAGCAGCTCCCTGCCGGACGTTGAAACGAGAGAGAGACGGACTGGAACTTCGCTGAGAAATCCATCTTTCTCAAGGCTGAACCTGCCGATGAACCCAACAAGATTGGGATTCCACTCGGTTTTTGGCAGTACTTCAAGCTCCGGCATCCTGATCGGAAATTCACCTTCTTGCGCGTCGGCATCCTCCTTCATTTTCATATCAGGGGATTTGATGCTTAATTCATCTTCCTCGTATGCACTATCCGGAACTGACGTCTCTTGAGTGCTCCCTTCCTTGAAGCTTTCGGGAACGGGAAGCGCAATAAGCTGCCTGTATTCCTGTTTCAATACTTCGAGCTCGCTTTTTGAAAACTTCTTTTTTTCCCTCAGGCGCGCCACGACTCTAAGCGACATATCGGAGCCGGGAATGATCGTACGCGTACCGTACGCCTGCAGTACAAGCGGCGAGGGTTTTCTCGACAGCTGGAACGACCAGAAAACTCCGATGAAAATCAGCATCAGATAAACCGCGGCTGCCCAAAGCATTCGAAGCCTTGAAACCCGTCGGATTCTCTTTTGGAGGGAGCGATGGATTTCACCTTCGGACGCAATGTGTTCACGAATTTTTTGCCATTCTTGAGTTGTCGGCATCGTATCAGGAGCATCGGGCAATAATTTCAGGAAAGCAGCAATCTCGGAATATCGGCGGGAGAATTCAACATCTTTTTCCAGTCGCTTCTTTACATTTTCCTTCGACGCATCATCCAGTTCGCCGTAGTAATGCAGTACTATAAGCTCATCGTCACTTCCAAACGATTCAATCGGGTTCTTATTCATCCGCCCCTCCTTTGATAGGACGCGCGTCGATATGTACGCCGGCATAGGCGAAATGCTTCATCAGATTTGCCACGGCCTTGAAAAGATGCGCTTTAACAGAGCCTTCCTTCAGCTTCAGGACCTCTGCAATTTCCTTTAGTTTGAGCGAGTTCTGATGGCGAAGAATAAACACTTTTCGCTGCTGATCGGGCAACTTGCTTATTCCGAGCCGGAATGTGTCCTCGATCAATTCCGCATCGTATTGCTGCTCGGGGTTCATCTCCTTCGAAGTGACCTGTAGGCCAAATGTATCGCCGAATTGCCAGTGCTCGACTTCCAGGGGGCGTTCACGAATTTGTCTGCGTGTTGCCCGAAGGAACGTTCTTGCCTTGTTTGCTGCGACTGTATAAAGCCACGTGCTGAATTTCGCCCGGGGCTGCCAGCGGTCGAGCGCCTTATAAGCTGAGAGCATCGTTTCCTGCACGAGATCGAGCGAATTCTCCCTTTCGCTAATAATTCGATAAAAGAACGAGAACAGCCTTTGTCGGTAACGGCTGAAGAGCTCATCGAACGCACTTTCATCGCCCATTTGAAACAACTCCACCAGTTTTTCGTCGGAATGCACGTGATACTCCGAGGAAGCCAACCTGAAAAAGCCGGCTGATTATTCAAACCAAATTCGAAGAATATAGTTTACTATCTGATTGGGTGTTTTCTCTACTTTTATTCCGCTTAAGACTGTGGTATTATTGTCACGATTTATCTGGAGGGTGAGGAAATGCCAGGTTTTACTGAACTTGCCGTGATGGTGTTCGCACTTGCGATTTCGTTCTCTGTTTTTCTTGTTCACAAAGGGGTCAAGGAAAAGGAGGCGGGGTTGACGGTTCTTGCCGTGATTCTCTTTCTCGCAAGCGTAATTCTAACTTTCATGATCATCTACAGGGTGTCGTTCGCCGGCTCACTAACCGAGGATGAACCGGCGTCAATTCCCGAGATGGTCGAAGAAGTAACGAACTAGACAGTTTTCCAGGCGGAGTGCGGAATCGGCATTTTTGCCGAATGTAGCGTGTCGCCTCGCTTCGGGATCAAGTCGCAGTATGTTTCGCGTGGTGTTGCGGTGCATCTCATATTCTGTTCGAATTCTGCTCTGGCAAGAGCGGATACTAAGGTGTTTCGCCGCTCTTTTGATCTCCGGAGCTTTCTTTTATTTCAGCTTCCTTGTCATCCTGACGAAGGGACTCTACCTGTTGCCAGGTGACCACAATGTTTCTTCCCTTGTTCTTTGCGTAATAAAGAGCTTCGTCAGCGTTCTTGATAAGCTGGATTTGAAGCCGTGACAGTTCGCCAAGGTCGTATTTTTCGACGTATTCCAGGATTCTCTGTATGTTTTCGTCTTCAAACGATGATACGCCAATGCTGACGGTAAGATTGATGTTGTAGTTGCGTTCATCGTCGATAAAGAAATCCTCGCGGCTGACTCGATAGCGCAGGCTTTCCGCCATATCCTTTGCAGCGGACAAGGGGCTTCCCTGTAGGATGATTGCAAACTCCTCCCCGCCGTACCTTGCGGGGACGTCCGTCTTACGGAAATAGTTGCGGAAAAGATCCGATAACGCTTTGAGAATCCGGTTGCCCGCGAGATGCCCGTAGGTGTCGTTGACCTTTTTGAAGTGGTCTATATCAATCATCATCACAGACAGGTTGTCTTTACTCTGAATGTTCTTTTCGAGAATTTCGTTGAAGCGGTTTTGAAGCTCCCTGAAGTTGGCTAGGCCGGTCAGGTTGTCCGTGATGCTTTCTTCCTTTACGGTGCTGTAGTGTTTAGAGTTCGTGATTGCAACGCTGATCAGGTACGCGATCGATTCGAGGAATTTCTGGTCTTTTCTCGTGAAGTTACCGGTCGTTGCACTGTCCAGACTTATTACACCGATCGCTGTGCCGCGATAAATGAGCGGTACGCAGAGTAGGCTGGCAGGAATCGCCTTGGAACTGGAGAACTCCTTGAACCTGTGGTCGTGACTTACATCGGCAACACATACTGATGACCTGTTCTGGAATGTCCAACCGGCTATACCTTCGCCCGGAGTGATCTTGTAGCTTGAATCTTCATCATAGAATACGCCGTTGGCAATACGAATGCTCAATTTTTCCTCGACTTCATCGTAGAGGAAAAGCGTGAAGTTCTTGAAGATGAAGCTGTTCTTCAGCGCAAGAATGATATTGGTGAACAAAGCTTCCCACTCAAGACTGGAGCTGATTATCTCGTTTATCTGAAGCAGCGTCGTGATTTCCTTGTTTCTTTGCTTCAGCTCTTCATTTGAAATTTCTGTAGAGAGAGTTGTATCGAGCAGCTCGACGGTTATCTTATCGAGCGTTCCGATCATGCGTTGTTGCTGCTCGATCAGCTTCCATCCGAAATACGCGGCGGCAGACAGGATCCAGAGCGAAGCGATGACCTGGCTTACTTGAATCAGATCATTACCGGGAAAGCGATAAAACGGCCATCCGAGTGCAGCCGAGCAGTATATGACTATCGTAGCTGTTAGAGTGCCAAGCCGCGTCCACACGGTCGATTGGAACGAGTGGAAATAGAGCAGGGCGATGAATCCGAGGAGAAAAATGGAATGGAAATCAGGGAAAGTGAGTGTCATGTAATACAGATAAGCTACGTCAACGACCAGGCTGGAGCGGTGTATTTTCTCTGTGAAACTTTCGTCGTAGAAGATAATTGCCCAGAACGCCAAAGTGATAATAATGTAAGAGAGGCTTGTGATTGGAAGCGCGTTCGCGAGTTCAGGGGAGCGGTACAGAGGATTGACGCTCGTGCTCGATGATACAACCAGAAATTGAAAGAGCGCCCATACCGCAATAATGCTGGAGAGCTTTATTACGGCAAAATGATCCCTTAGCTGTCTGTATAAATCGAGCCTCATTCTGTATTATTATAACAGCGATTATTGTAACCTGCAAACGCGTGGCTTGGTGCATGTGGGAACAGTGCAGCCGTAGAGGCGTCATGTTAGTTGTTGAAAGCGAAGGAGTTGTTGAAAATGGAAAAGCTGAAGCTTGGAGAATACGTGTTCTTGAGCGAGAGCACGGCAACTGGCAATTACAGTGTCTGGCGCGGGTTCAGGGAATCGGATAAATCGGCGGTTGTGGCCTACATCTTTAACTCTGAGCTTATCAGAACGGAGGAGATGGGTGAGAAGCTCTTGCGTGATACGCATATCCTGGCTCAAAAGGAGCATTCCAGTATTCGCCCTCCGCTTGCAGCTGGAAGAAAGAACAACCGATATTTTATCGTTTACCCAGATGTCGGCGCTCCCCTTTCTACCTTTGACACATCGCAACGGATTAAACCCCGAGAAGTTCTGTCGATCGCGCTTCAAGTTCTTCGTGCGCTCCTTTTCGCAGAGGATAAGGAAATAATGTGTCACGGTCATATTTGCCCGAAGAACATCGTATTCGACCTAGACACAGGTGAAGCAAGTCTCATGATGTTTGGCCTTCTGCCTGCAGTAACTTCAAGCGATCCCGATGCGATTTCACGTTTTGACGGATATCTTCCCAGTCATATGATGGATAAACATAGCTTCGCGTCTTTGGAGGAGGAACAGGAGAGTATTCAGGATGAAGAGCATCCCGATGAATCAACCGAACTACCGTTATCTGAGGGTTCAACGCATGATTCACATAACGATTCTGTTCCGTCTGATGATGATGCAGAATCACATCCGACGGACGAATCAGGCGCGGATTTTGCCGGTAAGTTTTACGACCTTATGGATAAGGAGATTGCAGACGAGAGTGATGACCCGGATCTGGATGATTCAGATGAAGAAACAACCCCGGTCGGTTCTGATAGTGAAGAGCGATTGATTGATGAATCTGAAGATCGAATCGAGGTTTTCGAGGGCGGGAGCGAAGGGATGATTCTGGATGAGACCGTTGAAGAAGAAGGCTGGAGAATCGGTCCGCAGACCGATCTGTTCGGCCTGGGTATCACATGTCTCGAACTCCTGGTTGGCAAAAATGCTTCGGAAACACTCGGACCTGTGGAAATTGAGGACGCGGAGAAGCTTTCGGAAGCTGTTTCCGCCCTTGACTTCATTCCCATCCCCGTTCAGGAAGTATTGATTCGTCTTCTTTCGCCGGATATGACGGCACGCTATTCGGGCTATAAAGAGGCTACCGAGGAGGTGGCAAGGCTTCTCGGAGAGGATGAGGGGCGGATTGCATTTGAGAGCTTCATCTTTTCTACGCTTTTTGGCGGGAGATTTAGGATTGGCAAGGAGATCGCCCAGAGCTCATATGCCAGGATGTTCAAGGCGCAGGATACCGTGAATGAGGATAAATGCCTTGTGAAGCTCATCGACCTTAGAGAGTATCCGGTTCTCGTTGAGCCATTCAAAAACTATTTGATGCAGATGTCAGCACTGGATGATCATACGCTCGTAAAAGTACGCGATGTAGGCGTGCATTTTGAGCTTGGATATATCGCAATGGATGATGCCGGGCAGAGCCTGGAGGACTTGCTCATTCGCCGTGGAATGCTTCCTTTGCATGATGCAGCACATATCATCTATCAGCTTCTGAACGCGCTCGAATTTCTGTACTTCAACAATATTTCGGCGTACGGAGGATTTAAGCCCACCAATGTCTTTCTCTCGTCGAACCTTCGGGAGGCCAGGATTGGTGATGTATTTCTCTCCAGGTTTCTTCTTGAGCACGGAAATATCTCGGGAACTAGCTCGGAATATTTCAGCTATGACTGGTGCGACAGGCGTGAGATTTCGCGCAGGGGGGATTTCTATTCTCTTGGCCTTATTTTCTTTGAACTTCTTGTCGGTCATCCACCGTACAGCTTCAAGGTTGAGGATGAGATCATACAGGATCACATATCGGGTGACACGATCCGGATCGTTCAGGACGCGCTCATCAGTTCGGAAGCGAAACAAATCATAATGCGGCTTCTCGATAGAAATCCCGGTGCGCAGTATCGTGCCCCAGAGGAGATCCGTCGCGATATTGCCTCGATGATGGGCTGGGACAAGAGGGAGGTTCTTGAGCTTCCTCACATCCCATTCGATTTTTCGGATATCTCGATTGTCGGAAAGAACACAAAGGAAAAGGTTGAGGAAACGCTCTGTTACAGGCTACCTACAAAGGGCGACCGCCCCCGGGGGTTCTTCACACTGATTCACGGACGGGGAGAGGAGATGGGCGAGGCGGGTGGAGCAGCCAGACTCGTGCTTGAGGAAATAAGGGAATCGATATTCACCCCCGGCCAGGATCCTCAAAATCCTGCGAATCTTCTTACGAGTGAGCCTGATACATACCTTTTGAACATGTTTGAGCGCGCCAACCAGGAGGTGTACAGATTCGCGTTCAGGAAAGGCAAACTAAAGAGAATCGGGGTTTCAGTGAGTTGTGGATTCATTCAGAACAATACACTTTATTTCCTAAGGAACGGAGAGAGTTCGGCGCACTTTTTTTTCAAGGGGGAGTACCGCGATATGACGTCGCTGAAGGGCGCCGTAACCGATGAAAGGATTATCGGAAGTGCCGAGAAGAGTCTCGATGATGAACCGGCAGAGATGCTTGGATTCGCGGAGCGCTTCAAGGTTCAAACATTCAAAAAGAGGCTTAAAGACGGCGAGCAGGTAATTTTTCTTTCGCGTACTTTACTCGAAAAGTTCAGCGTCGCCGAGATCAGGGAGCTGATTACGAGCCAGGATAATCCGGCCATTTCAATTGAGCTTATCGAGAAGAACGCACGGCGCAGAAGGCTCGAAGGAACTATCAGCGCAGTGCTCGTCAATATCGGCGAGGTAACTAGATTCGTCGAGGAATCCGCTCATCGCACAACGGGCAATCTTGCCCGAAGCTACATGGAAAGCGCCGATCAACTCCTGCACGACGGTAGGACAGATGAAGCGATAAATATCTATTTACGGGCGATTGAGCACAATTCCAACTACACCACTCTTCACTACAAGCTCGGCAAGGCGTTTCTAGCAAAGGATCTTAAAGAGCGAGCGCTCGGTTCGTTTTTGACAGCAATCGAACTCGATAGCCAGCATATACCGGCACACGTTGAGGCTGCAAAGATATACATGATTCTGCGCAACTACTCGCAGGCGTACGATCTGCTCGGCAGGCTTATTTCGAGAGGAGTTGAAGATGCCGACATATATGCGCATGCAGCAATGGTGTGCAACCGCATCAGAAGAACCAAGGAGGCAGCCGAATACTGCAGCCTGGCGCTTGAACTTTCACCCGGCCATGCAATTGCTACTCGCGAGCTTGTTGATGCGGGCAAGGGCAGGTGGCTTGGTTTCTAGCTAGAAGCGGGGTTAATAACACGCCCCTTTCGAAGCCGCTCTGCATCCCTGCTTGCTATCAGGCTTACGCCGTCCATTTCCTCGGGGATAGGCAGGTTCATTATTTCAAGGAGCGTTGGAGCCAGATCGCGGAGTGCACTACCTTTCTCGTTAGTTAGGATACGTTTTTCCTGAGAATCGGGCGAGATGAGTATTACCGGCACGGGGAATTTGCTGTGTTGCGTCAGTATTTCGCCATCCTTATCCAGCATTTCATCGCAGTTTCCGTGATCGGCGGTTATGAGGAGCGAAGTATCGCTTTCAAGGCAGGCTTCGATAACGAGTTTAAGGCACTTATCAACGTGCTCGACAGCCTGGACGGCAGCATCGAATTTACCCGTATGGCCGACCATATCGCCGTTTGCGAAATTGCATACGTACAGGTCGAATTCCCTTCGTTTGATGCGGTATCGCAGCTCGTCGGCAAGCTGATATACGCTCATTTCAGGCTTCAAATCGTATGTGGGCACCTTGGGGCTTGGAACGAGCACTCTCGCCTCGCCGGGATAAGGTGTTTCACGTCCGCCGTTGAAGAAGTAAGTAACATGGGCGTACTTCTCCGTCTCTGCCAGCTTGCACACGGTCAGACCTTTGCCGGTAACGTATTCAGTAATGTGGTTGTAGATTGTGGTCTTTGGAAGAAGAATCGGATTCTGAAAATCGGCGTCGTATTGAGTGAAGCTGAAATAATCGATATCAGGAAATACAGCGCGGTTGAAACCTCTGAATTCTGTGTCGATCAGCGCCAGCGTAATCTGCCTCATCCGGTCGGATCTGAAGTTGAACGCGATTACACCGTCTTTATCAGCTATGCGGCCCACAGGAATACCCTTTTCATCAACCATTACGGTGGGCTGTATGAATTCGTCGGTTTCGTCACGCTCCCATGCATCCCGGAATCCCTGGACAGCACCGTGCACACGAATCCCTTCGCCCTGAACGATTGCCCGCCATGCGCGTTCTGTCCTTTCCCATCGATTGTCACGATCCATTCCCCAATAACGGCCCATAATTGTCGCGATAAGGGCATCGGGATGTTTGCCGAAATAGCGGTCAAGCAACTGAAGGAACTTGATCGCCTTGCCCGGCTGCGTGTCGCGCCCGTCCAGTAGGCAGTGTGCGCGGATTCTCGGCACATTCTGTTTGATCGCAAGGTCAATGAGTGCTTCCATCTGGTGCTGGTGACTGTGAACGCCCCCATCCGAGACGAGACCCATTATGTGTATCGTTCCGCCGCGTTCGACAATTCGCCTGATGAATGCGGATAGCGCCGGGTGGTCGTAGAACTCACCGCTCTCGATCATCTCGTTGATGGCGAGAAGGTCCTGCTTCACAACCCGGCCTGCACCGATGTTAAGATGGCCTACTTCGCTGTTACCCATCTGTCCGTCCATCAGTCCAACGAACTTTCCGTCAGCCCTGAGGGTGGTCATCGGGTACTTCGCGGTAATACCGTCCCAGATCGGCATGTTAGCGGCTGCGATCGCGTTGCCGTAGCTCGACGGATTCATCGCCCAGCCATCAAGAATCAGAAGACATACTCTTTCAGTTTTTTCTTTCATAAGATCGTGCTCGTTCGAGAAACTCGGATTTGGCAGTGCCGTCGGAATACGCCAACGATGTGCGTAATATCTGGCGTGTCGTCGGGAACTGCCAGGACTATGATTACTCTGGGATGATCACCCAGCGGTAGATCAGCCAGATTCCGGAGCTTGAGGTAAGGTCGAATCGGCAGCGAGCGGTGTTTTCAATGTGTATCGGAGGAGCGGTCAAGATGTAATCGCTCGTAATTGCAAGCTCGGCTTCAATTTCGCAAAGCTCGCCGTCGATTGTGAGCGTGTCGAGATCGGGCGTCAGCAGAACCTCCACATTCGCGTTTTCGCCCAGAAACGTATTCATGTGATCGACAAAGACGGCTGACGGTGGATCTTCGACCGTATGGTGTGTCGGGAAAAGGAATGCAACTGTCTGGTCTAGTCCGAAAATCGGGCTGAACCAGCCGTCTGCCAGATCAGGCGTGCGTTCCATGATCTTGTCACCGATGCCGGTGATTGCTGAGACGATTTGTTCCTGGTCGGTCGGTGCAGGCCCTTCTTCTGCAGGGAGCCAGTAAAGAAGCTGCCATACATCAAGATCGCCTTTTATAAACTGAACTCGATCGCTCGTTTCTGTAACTGTGTATGTCGTGGGCGGGACATCGGGAATGTACGTAGCATTTAGGTTGAAAGCCAAGGATCCAGTAGCAACGTCGCCGATCTGGTTGAAATCTGTCAGGGTAAGCTTGAGATCTATATTCGCGTTCTCGCTGAAGAAAAGTGGCATATAGTCCCAGATGTTCGAATAGGGGGTTTCGCCGTTTTCGGTAACGTGGGTTCTGAATCTTTTACCTATTTCTTGGTGCAGGTAGAATCCAGATGCGAGTGAATCGCTAACGAGAGTCAGGTCCTCATTACTAAGTGCTTCCTGCAAGTTCAGAACGGCAAGCCTGCAAATATCTTCGCTGTCAGGATCAGGTTCGCCTGAGGGCGCCTCCACCCAGCTTATGATCCGCCAAGTAGCGTCATCCTCCAGCCGAAGGTTGAATTGGTCGGTGGCCGTCACGTCGTAGACCTCGGGTGGAATCGATAAAACGTAGGTTGCAACAAAGTCGAATTGAGCTGTGACGGTTGCTACATCTTCTGATATTTCCCAGTTTGTAACAGTAAGTGTGAATACGATGTTTTCGTTGTAGGCAAAGACATCGTTGAAGAAAGTTTCGAAATTCTGGCTGGGGTTACCGCCGGCAAGCGTTGTAGGCGTCCAGAATCGCTTGCCGACGTCTGGATCCACGCTGAACATATCGCTTATCGTTTTGCTGCGAAGCTTGCTGCTTCCGGTATTGATGATTTCCTCAAGATTCTTGATCGTACGATTTATCGCAACAATCGGCTCCAGGTTAGCGGGGTTCTCTTCGTCGCCGGCCTCGACTTCTTCTATTTCCTCCCAGGCGATCAGTTTCCAGGCGCCTACCTCCCGCTGGAATGTCAGCCTGTCAAGTGCATCGACGAAGTAGTTTATCGGCGGTGATTCGATAGCGTAGGTGGCGGTGAGATGGAATTCCATCTCGGCGCTGGCAAGGTCGCCGTTCTGCGTTATGTCCGTTATGACCAGGTTTATCCGTATGTTCTCGTTGTCCCTGAAGAAGTCGTTTAGGAGACTGTTAATATTTGATTGCGAAGTTGGCTGTGCAGGGGAATTCTTTTGTCTGAATCGAATCGCGACGAGTCCATCCATCGTGAAAATGTCGGATGCCTGATTCGCCGCAAGGATTACGTCTTCTTCCTCGATGCCACGTTCGACGAGCGCCATCGTTTGCTCGATGGCCTTTCGAACGTTTGATGAAACATCGCCCGGGGGTGCGGGAGTGATTCCGCTTCCTCCTCCGCAGGACGAAGTAAGGAAAGCTGAAATCAAGAGTCCTAAACCAAGCCAAAGCAAATAAACGGGCTGTCTGTTCATCAACTGTATTTTATCATGTAACACGAGAGGATGCAGCTATCAGACCCGTTGAATGCCATACGTATCGAAGAATGTCTATCACCTATTCAAGCGTTTCATTCCTTGCTTCGCGCGATATGCACCGGTTCGACGCGCCATATATCGCGGTTGTACTCGTTGATCGCGCGATCCGAACTGAATTTTCCCGATCGTGCAACATTCAGAATGGCTTTCTTGAGCCATCCTTCCTGATCCTTGTACGCAGATTCCACCAGGCTCTGTGCATCTTGATAGGAAGCGAAGTCCGCGAGAACCATGTAATGATCCTTCGTCAGGAGAGAATCAACGATCGGGTCGAAGAGCCCGGGATTCTCAGGATTGAAGTAATTCTGCTTGATAAGGCTGAGCGCCCGTTTGATCGCCGGGTTGGATTCACAGTAGTCTATCGGGTTGTATGTCGGTCGGAGTGATTCGACTTCATCGGCGGTGAGTCCGAATATGAAAATATTTTCATCGCCGACTTCCTCGAGAATTTCGACGTTTGCCCCATCGAGTGTGCCGAGAGTGACCGCGCCGTTGAGCGCGAATTTCATATTCCCGGTACCGGACGCTTCGAATCCCGCGGTGGAAATCTGCTCGGAGACATCTGAGGCGGGAAGGATCTTCTCAGCGAGTGTAACCCTGTAATTGGGCAGGAACACAACCTTGAGCAGATCGCGCGTATCAGGATCGCGGTTGATCATCTCGCCGACATGGCAAATAAGCCTGATTATCAATTTGGCCATTGCGTATGCAGGAGCAGCTTTCCCGCCAAATATGAACGTGCGCGGGTAATATGATGCTCCAGGATTATCTTTGAGGTTGAGCCAAGTTGCGACCACATTCAGGATGTTAAGGAGTTGACGCTTGTATTCGTGTATCCGCTTTATCTGCACGTCGAATATGGAGTCTGGATCGATGCGGAAGCCCGTCAATTCCCATGTAATTTCGGCCAGCACTTTCTTGCTGTTGCTCTTGATCGTTTTGAACCTTTCTCTGAATTCGGGATCGACAGCATATGGTTCAAGCTGTTTCAATTCATCTAGGTTTTTTATCCACGTGTCGCCAATCGTGTCGGTAATAAGCGCGGAGAGAGTACTATTTGATGCAAGAAGCCATCTTCTGGGCGTTACGCCGTTCGTTTTGTTGTTGAATCTGCCCGGAAACATCTCATTGAAATCCGCAAGCTCTTTTTCCTTCAGAAGCCGAGTATGCAGTTCGGCGACCCCGTTGACAGAATGCGAGCCTACGATTGCGAGATGAGCCATGCGTATCTTTTTTGTGCTGCCCTCTTCTACGAGAGACATTTTCGACAACCGTTTGCCATCGCCGGGATAGTGGATGGCAACGTCGCGAAGGAATCTTCTGTTTATTTCATAGATTATTTCGAGGTGGCGGGGTAGGAGGCTTTCAAACATCGACACCGGCCATTTTTCAAGTGCCTCGCTGAGCAGAGTGTGATTCGTATAGGCGAACGTCTGCGTTGAGAGCTCCCAGGCCTGTTCCCAGTCCATTCGATACACGTCGATGAAGACGCGCATCAATTCAGTTATGGCCAGGGATGGATGAGTGTCATTAAGCTGGATTGCCACCTTGTCGGGGAAGGCATCGAAGTTCGTATTCGTGACGAGATAGCGGCGGACAATGTCCTGGATCGAGCAGGACACGAAGAAGTACTGCTGTTTGAGTCTCAGTTCCTGCCCTTCGAATATATTATCGTTCGGGTAAAGCACCTTGGATATGTTTTCCGATACATTTTTCTCGTAAACTGCTTTGAAATAATCGCCATGCTGGAAGTACTGAAGATCAAACTCCTTTGTTGCGCGTGCAGCCCAGAGTCTTAAGGTGTTGACGGTGTTATTGCCGAAGCCGCTTATGGGTGTATCGTAGGCGATACCGATAACCTCGTCAGTATCAACCCATTCGTAGATGGGTTTTCCTTCAAGCCCTTTTACGACGTTTGTTCGTCCGTAGAACCTAACGACGTAGGAGCGTTCGGGACGCCGTATTTCCCAGGGGTTTCCCAGTTTGAGCCATACATCAGGGCATTCAACCTGCTGAAGTCCTCTGATCGCTTGTTCGAAAATGCCGAATTCATAGCGTATTCCATATCCATACGCGGGGAGTTCGAGCGTCGCCATCGAATCGAGGAAGCATGCTGCAAGACGACCAAGTCCTCCGTTGCCTAGTCCAGGTTCCTTCTCCTCGTCGGAGAGACTCTCGAGGTCGAGATCGAGTTTTTCCAATGCCTCCGTTACGGCATCATAAATCCCAAGGTTGATTATATTGTTTGTGAGCAGTCGTCCCATCAGGTATTCCGCAGACAGGTAATAAACTCGATTGGCATCTTGGTTGTAGTATTCCTGCTGGGTTTTGATCCATCTTTCGACGAGCCGGTCGCGCACTGTCAGGGCGAGTGAATGGTAGAGATCCCGTCTTGTGGCTGTATATTTATCCTTGGATAAAGAATACTGAAGATGATTGGCAAGGCCTAGCTCGATGCCCTTGGCTGTCATGTCCTTGCCAAACGTACGCCAGCGGTCGAACAAATCGGTTTTGCTCACAGCTACACCTCTCTCAGTGAAATCCGGATGAGGACACAGGTTCTTTCCAGATGTCACTATAGCACGTCATTCCGAACGGCAAAAGCTGATTTCCGGAAATGGCTGAAGCTTGGCGAGGGGCGATGCAAGCTCCCTGAGAGCGGTTTCATTATGCTGTACGTTCTTTAGACTGATATAATAAATGCGTGGACGGTTTCCTTATAAACTCCGGGGCACTCGTTTTCCTTTCCCTTTCAGGCGTGATTCTCCTGTTTTATATGCTCAGGCTAAAACGCAGGCGAATGGAAGTAAGCTCCACATTACTTTTCAGCCAGGCATTAGAGGAATTCCAGGCGAACGCGCCCTTTCAGTGGCTGCGGAAAAATATGCTTCTGCTCTTGCAACTTATCGTTCTCATACTCATAGTGCTTGCACTTACGCGGCCGTTTTTTATTGCCCGAGCGCAAACGGGCGGAAGGACGGTCTTGCTTATCGATGTCAGCTATTCGATGCTTGCATCGGACGGCGGGAAGACGCGGCTTCAACGGGCTATTGAAAAGGCGCGCTCGTTTGTAAACAGCCTGTCGGTCGGAGATCAGGAGATGATCGTTACTCTGTCCGACCGCCCGAAGGTTCTTTGCGGTTTCACGCCGGACAAGATGGAGTTGAATCGCAATATCTCGCTGCTTAGAGATGAAACAGGCGGTGCCGCAAACTTCGGCGAGGCGGTGAAGCTTCTTCAGCCAATCGTGAAAAGCGGCGCGCGTGTCATCGTTCTTTCCGACGGCGGTTTTGAAGGCGTAGAGGACTCAAGCCTTCCGGAAGGCGTTATTCTTGAGTTTATTGCGATTGGAAAGCGAATCAGTAATGCAGGAATTACCACTCTTGCGCTATCAAGGGTGCCGGGCGGCGACGACTTTGAATTATTTGTTTCTGTGAAGAGCACTTTTGAGGAGAATATCCGCCGAACCATCATTCTAAAGGCTGGTGATTTGATAATTGACCAGCGAACGATTGACCTTCCTGCGGAGGGAAGTTCTGAGATTGTGATCTCGCCGTTGCCATGCATTGATGTTCCGCTTTCGCTCTCATTTGCCGAAAAGGACGATTTTCCGGTGGACGACGAATGTTCCGTCGTGATTCCTGCTGAGCAGGTGATTCCTGTCACGCTTGTGAGCGAACCTGACATATTGCTTGAGTCGGCACTTTTAAGCGACTCATCTCTGGATGTCGTGAGGATTTCGCCGAAGGCGCTTGATAGCGCATATATGTTTGAGAGGCCGGGTGTATTCATTTTTAACAAGACGGTTCCTCTAGGCGGAGTTGCGGTTCCGATGCTCGTAATCGCACCTCCCGCACCCGTAGGCGGTGTAACACCCGGCGAATTCGTCGCGGGTCCCAGAATTGTGGATTGGGACAAAAATCATCCGCTGCTTTCGTTTATCAGCGTACCGGACATATCATTCGCACGGGCATATTCTGCAAGGCTCGCGCCGGGAATGCAGGTTGTGTTGGACGGTACGGAAGGCCCCCTGATTGTATCGGGCGAGGAATCGAATATGCGGTACGCCGTGACGCTCTTTGATGTTGCGGAAAGCGACTTTCCTCTTCGTGCAGCCTTCCCGATTTTTCTTCACAATGCCGCAGTATGGCTTTCTAGAACAGCAAGCGGGTTTGATCCGTATAACGCTGCCGTAGGACGCCCCTGGAAGTTCAAAGTGGAAAGAGATGTTGTAAGTGCGACTCTCACGAGCCCGTCGGGGAAAACAAGGATTCTTCAGGCGAGGGGCGGATATGTGAGCGGCATCGATCTAAACGAGATAGGTCTTTGGTCACTTGAAGCAGGGGATCAGGTAGCGAAAATCGCGGTGAACCTGCTCGATGTAAATGAAAGCGAGCTCGCGGTCAGCGAATCGTTCAAGCTTGGAGGAAAGGAAATCAAGTCCCAGTCGAAGGCAAGAATCAGCCGGGAAATTTACCCATGGCTGATCGTTCTCGCATTGCTGGTTATGCTTGGTGAGTGGTATCTGTACCACAAGAGGAATTTATAGCTGATGCAGTCTAAGCGAATATGGTGTTAGTTAGACGGCGCCTGAGGCAATCCTGATTGCAGGTGTCTCTGATAAGGAGGAAGCGATGAACGCGGGACGCTTTATTTTTTCGATTGCGGTGTTTGTTTTGATTGCCGCCGGGTTTTCAGCATTCGGCGAGGTAACGACCGATAGGGGAAGTACAAGGGGAGATGCAGAACTTCGGCTAGAAGCCAGGGTTGCCGAGCTTGAATCACAGGTTGTTGATCTCTACGATCAGATAGAGGCCTACCAGAGTTACTGCAAGAACTACGGCGACATTCTGGCAAGGAATCTTCATACCAATCTGGAATCCCTTGCGGACAGGGCTAGAAGAGGGAAGATAAACAAAGAGCAGGCCTTTGAGCGGATTAACCTTATTCAGGCGCTTGCAGGCCGCGGTGAAAAGGTGGCGGGCGGACTCAGCGAGATGACCGACACGCGATGGCCTGTTCAGGGCGATTATGCACATCACCGCCATATCCTTGATCTGGCCGGAGTTTACTGCGACCGTCTTAGAGCCTATATCAATTATCCGAACGACCCGAACTGGAGCAATCTGCAGATCGTCAGGGATGGTTTGAATCACGCGATCAGAGACTACTACACACCGCAAAGGACTGATGACTATGGAGTCAAATATGATTAGATCGCTAAGCGTATTTCTCGTTTCTGTGATTGTCCTTGTTGCCGTCTTGGAGCCTGCGATTGCTTTGAGCGATGCAAAAGTGGCAATCCTCTCGGTTGCCGCCGTTCCGCATGGAGCAGGTGAGAGCCAGGTCGGTTCGAGTTTCGTATATCCCGATGTTCAGTCCATCGACATACAGATTACGTTGAGGCTTGACGCAGAAGATGCGAGGAAGGTTACTGTGTTCGCAGCGGGAAAGGATCAGGACGGCTGGCGGATCGGTAAGGGCAAGATTAGCGAGATCGTTGAACCTGGAGAGACGACGATCGTACTCGGAGACTTCGTGAAGCTCGATAATTTCTTCGGTGAACACGATGTTACTCTCGAAATTGAAGTATCGTGCAGTGGAGCGCCAATCGTTCGAACCAGGAGATCGTTCAGTTTTACCGGTGTGCCTGAGCCTGTTGTGAAGGTTGATTATTCCGATCTCAGACCCAGGGACGAGCCGCTTTATATCGAATTTGTTCCAGGAGAGTCATTCAGTCTGAATCTATTTTACGAAATAGAGGAAAATCCAGCGGAGCTCGATCTTGTTTTGCGCATCTTTGCAGTGATGGACGAGCAGGATTTCGAGATCGATAATTACAGCTTTTCCGATCCATTCTGGGGCGAGACCGATATCGAATCCGAACCGGGCTTCTATCACGTGGAGTTTCATGGAAGACTGCCCGACAGGTTTCTCGAATTCTACAGGGAGCGTCATTATTTTCGTGTGATCGTCGTTCTTGATTTTGAGGAGCAGATAGGCATTTCCGAGCCGGTTGAAGGTTTGATATACGATGAATTTTATGGCGATAATCGAGAGCCTTATTCGTCTGACGAAGCATTGATCAAACTGGAACGGGCATCGCGATGGCGTATAGATCGGCTCTCGCAGGAGATTTACAGGAAGCGTATAAGAGATCTGCGAGAACTGAAACGGCATAGGCGATTTGAGCTCTACTTCGGGTACTAGCGCTTTGCAGAAGAACACGGATATATTGAGGCGTTTACGCAAATCGCATTACCCAGTTGATGATGTTGGTTTTCCAGGATAACCGGATGAAATTCACTGGCGTTGTCCATCGAGATTTCCCCGGAAAAGCTGGAGAGCTAACAATAGGGCTTTATTCGTCAAAGTTCCTGCTATAATTCTTGTGGCTTATGGGTCGCACGATGGCCCGATTGGATGGATTGATTGATGGTGCCGAAGTTTGCAGCTATTCCGTCGTTTTCAGAGATCATTGCACAGATCGGTGAAGCGCTGTGGGTGGTCAGTCCTTCCGGTCAATGGGTTTACGTTAATCCGACTTTCTCGCGTTTCATTGGAATTCGGGATGAGGATGTATATTCGCATCAGTTGTTCGAATACATTCATCCTGATGATAAGAATGAATGTGCGCAGGTTTTCGAGCAGCTCAAGGCTGGCGCTGATATAGCAGACGTAAGATACAGACTGGTTCATAGTGAGGGTATGGATGTCTGGGTCACTTCCGTTGTCACGGCTGTGCGCGACACATCGAGGCATATTCAGTATTTTGTCGGTACAAGCAGAAAGGTTAGTGCCGAGAAAACAGAACCGGCCAAGGGTGGCTCGGAAACAAGTAAAGAGCAGGCAGCGCTCCCCAAGGGGCCGGAGATACCGTACGAGAGCGTAATCGAGCTTATGCCCAATCCTGTGTGGGTCGTGGACACCGCAAGGAATTTCATCTTTACAAATCCGGCGTTCAACATTCTCGTAGGATATTCAGGGAACGAGCTGGTCGGCAAAGGACTTGCGGATATTTCGAATCCTGGCAAAGTAGAAGAACTAGACGCGTCGGTCAAGCGGCTCATCGAAGGTGAAGAGCTTGCCGAGGTTGACATTTCACTTCGCCATAGAAACGGTAAGGATATTCCGGTCAGGTTCCTGATTAAGCCCGTGCGTTCGCAGGAAGGCGGTATAAAGCTGTTTATCGGTTCCAGCCGTGTGCAAGGTAAGCATCTTCCCGGCAGTGCATTACCGGATCCTGCTGAGCCTTACAAGTATGCATTGGAATGCATAGGTGTTCCGGCCTGGCTTTCCGATGTAAAAGGTAACTGGATTCACGTCAACTCGGCGTTCAGCTTGCTTGTCGGGCTGAAACACGGCGAGATACCGAGCGGCAACCTTCCGGGAATCGTCCATCCGGACGATCAGGGCCTTATCAAGAGCGCGCTGTCGGACTTGAGAAAAACTGATTCAGTAAAGCTGTCCTGTAGAATTCAGCCTGGTGCGGATAAAGTGTACTGGATGGATATTACATTGAGTGCAGTGAAGGCGGACGACGGGAAGCTGGCCTATATTCTTGCAACTGCACGTGATCTGACAAATGAGCACAACCTCGAGACCAAAGTTGCACATCTCAACAGCAGATTGCAGGATGTCATCGACCAGATGGATGATGCAACTCTCGCAACTGACAGGGATGGCAAGATAAGAATGATCAACACCAGGATTCCCGACTTGCTCGACAGGATGGACTTTGAAATCCTGGAGCAGGGAATCGCCGATATTTTCCCGCCTGGTTATGCAAATAATGTCGGGAATGCGATGAAAGCTGCGTCATCCGGGAATTCCGGCGATGTAACTGTTGAAGTTGAACGAGCGGAAGGCTCTGTTCCGCTTGCTTTCAAATATGTTCCTCTGAGGCACGAAGGCGTCGTAGACGGTGTTTTGATCGTTTTAAGGAAGCTTGGATAGCTTTCCTTAAAAGCCCTTGCTTTTACACATTCATCCTTGGGACTCGTTTCATTCGAGCATGTCCCAGTCCAGCCTTGAATCGGCAGGGATTTCCGCTTTTGCCTTCTTGCCTATAATTTCATCCGCCTGGCTTGGGTTGATGCCGTCGCCGGGTCTTCGAAATGCAAGCATCTCTTCTGAAATCACCGTTCCTGCCGGGATACTGTTTGCTGAAAAAATGCTGCGGCGCGCGATTGCGATCATATTGAGTTCGGACGGCTGAGCAGTTTTTATGCCAGTGCCGAGTGCTTCTTCAACAGCCCTTATGCCGTTGACTAAGTCTGCGAGTTCCTCGTAGTCGCAGCTCCCCGGAATGTCAGGCCCTTCAACGCTTTTGTCGAGAGCGAAGTGTTTTTCAATGACTTTTGCACCGAGTGCTGCGGCAGCGATGCATGAATAGTTGCCGATAGTATGGTCACTGAACCCCACATTTCCACCGAAATGCTCCGCCATTTCCAGGATTGCAAGCAGATTGGCTTCGCTGTACGGAGTGGGATAGAGCGTGGTGCAGTGCAGCATCACCGCCCGCGGGCATCCCGCATCAAGGGCGGCGTTGTATGCAGCCTTTGTTTCATCGAGCGAGCCCATGCCTGTCGAGATGAACATCGGCTTCTTCTTTTTCGCAACGTGTTTGATAAGCGGGATGTTTGTCAGGTCGCAGGATGCAATTTTGAATACATCTACTTGAAGCCGTTCGAGCATATCCGCCTTTTCAAAATCAAACGGCGTGGACATGAATTCGATCCCAATGCGCTTGCATTCATCCGCAAGCATCCTGTGATCGTTTTCGGAAAGTTCGAAACGCTTGAAAAACTCGTACTGGTCGGGCGCATAATTTTTGCTTGCAAGCTCGGCTGCCGTGAAGCTTTGGAATTTGATTGCATCGACCTTGGCGTTTGAAGCCTTTTGAATCATTTCTCTTGCAACATTCATATCGCCGTTATGATTTATCCCGGCTTCCGCGATGATGAAAATGCTGCCCATATGCAAGATGCCCTCCAGTGATGTGAAAGTGGCAGATTGTCTTTTCCCACGGATTACGTGAGCCGCTTGATGATTCGAGCGCCAAAATCAGGATTCGGAGAACCGATCCGTTACGGTAAGCAACAGCGGAATCTAGATGTTCAACATCTGAACCGTCTGAGTGATCAAGGGGATTTGAATCACCCCCTTGTTTATATTCAGAAGGTCAGGGTTTGCGTCGAGAAACCTTATTACATCTTCGAGCGCGATGATTTCGCCATCCTTGTACAGGGAGTCGTAGATTTTCGTCATCAGTTCGTAATCTTCCTGCGTGTCCACGGTGAGTCTGAGCTCCTGGCGGGCGATTTCTTTTTCTACCGGCAGGTCATGCATGCTGAATCCATGCTGCCCCTGTCTTGCGTGTAAATAATATGTAACATGTTCACGATAGATGGCGTCCTTTGCGATGTAGTCAACCTTGTCGAGCGTGCGCAATGTGAAAGCTTCAGCCATGGTTCCTAGCGGGAGCATTTTCTGGCATGCGTAATCACACTCAGGATGGCTTTCCAGGTAGGCTGCACAGTCATCGATGCTCTCTGGATGAACGAGCGGATTATCGCCCGTTGTACGCACAATAATGTCGGCCTTCATCGTATATCCTGCAAAGATATAGCGTGACAGAACATCATCTTCGCTTCCGCGTATAAAATCAACTCCGTAATCCTGGCAGAATTCCACAAGGATATCGTCGCTCTTTTCGTTTGTTGTGGCGACGCATATTCGGTCTGTCGTCTCTGAGCGCTTGATTCGTTCAAGAATGTGCCAGATAATCGGCTGCCCGGACAAGGGCAAGAGTACCTTACCTGGAAGGCGACTTGAATTCATGCGCGCTTGTAGGACGACTACTTTGTGCATAGGGGTATCTCCTTAGAAAGGCTGTAATGCTTAAAAAATTCGGGCTGCAAAGCATCCACTTACATTATAACAAATATTTTTTCATCTGCAAGTGGCAAAATATGCCCCGTATTGGTATAGAATAATAGTGTGCTGTCTAACAGCATGGTTGTCGTGCTTTTTTTGGATAAAGGATTCCCCATGGCCGGTAGCGACGCAGACATTACGCTGAATGACCTTCTTGTGATGATGGTCAGGCGCAACGCCAGCGATATGCATATAAAGGCTTACGGCCCGGTCGTCTTTAGAATCGACGGTCGTATTGTTAAATCGCCTTTCGAGGTTAAGAGCGAAGCCGATGCAAAGGGGCTTGTCTATTCTTCTCTGACAGAGAATCAGATTGCCAAGCTCGAAAACGAGTTGGAACTCGACTATGCCTACGAACTCAAGGGCTATTGCAGGTTTCGTGCGAATGCCTTTTTCCAGAACAACACGATAAGCGCAAGCTTCCGCAAGATTCCATTGATCATTCCGACGATCGAGGAGCTTTCGCTTCCTGAAATCTGCAAGGATTTTGCGAAGATGCCCAACGGTCTTATCCTGGTCTGCGGGCCGACCGGATGTGGAAAATCCACTACTCTTGCCGCGGTAATCGACCACATCAACAAGACCAAGGAATGCCGGATAATCACGATTGAGGATCCGATCGAATATGTCTACAAGGATAATCTCGCCATGATCTGCCAGCGTGAGGTTGGGCGCGATACCAAGGCGATTGCCTCTGCCCTTCGCGAGACGCTTAGACAGGACCCCGATGTGATTCTTGTGGGCGAGATGCGCGATCTTGAAACGATGTCCCTCGCTCTTACAGCAGCGGAAACGGGACACCTGGTTTTCGCAACTCTTCACACGCAGAGCGCAGCAAAAAACATTGATCGAATAATTGACGTTTTCCCGCCGCAGAAGCAAACTCAGATTCGGGTTCAGGTTTCGCAAACGCTTCGCGTTGTGCTTTCTCAGTCGCTTATCCCAAAGGCCTATGGTATAGGCCGCATACCTGCCGTTGAGATAATGATCGTTAACAGCGCCATTCAGAACCTGATCAGGGAGCAAAAGACTTACCAGATCAAAAGTGTGATTCAAACGAATACGAGGCAGGGAATGTGCACGCTCGATCAGGCGCTCGGCGAACTGGTGGCGCGGGGGATGATCAGCATGGACGAAGCATCCTTGAGATGCGAGAGCCTCGATGATGTCAAGGAATCGGTTGCAAGGCTCAAGACCGGCGATCTGGATTCATTCAGGGGTGTTCCAAGCAGGAACAACAAGGCTCTGAGCGAGAATTCAAGCACAAGAACTGCCCGTTCCCGCTAAAACATTAAACGCGTGGTAGAATCGCCGTCCCATTGTCGGAGTTGTTTATGAAGGCTTTAGTCACAGGTATCACAGGATTTGCTGGGAGCCACCTTGCCGAACACCTTCTGCGTGAAGGATATGAGGTAAGAGGGACGTTTCGACCGAGAAGTCCGCTTGATAATGTTTCCCATATTCTAGACAACATCAAGCTTGTCGAATGCGAGCTTACGGATCCGTTCAACGTAAGAAAGCTATTCGATAATTACGAGCCTGATCTCATTTTTCACCTTGCTGCTCAAAGCTTCGTTGCAGCAAGCTGGCGATCCCCAAGGAACACGATTGTGAATAACATCGTAAGCCAGTTGAATCTGTTTGAATCATTGATGGAGAGAGGGCTTAATCCAACATTCCTCGTTGCGGGTTCAAGCGAGGAATACGGCAGGATACGCTCCGGCGATTTTCCCATAACGGAAGCGATTCCGCTTAAGCCGCTTTCTCCCTACGGTGTCAGCAAGGTCGCCCAGGATATGCTCGGTTATCAGTACTTCCAGAGCTACGGCCTGAACGTTATTCGCACCCGTGCGTTTAACCATACCGGGCCGCGCAGGGGCGAGGTATTCGTAACATCCAACTTCGCTCTGCAGATTGCGCAGATTGAGCTTGGAGAGCGCGATAAAGTGATCAAGGTGGGAAACCTCGACGCGGAGCGCGATTTTACGGATGTCAGGGATACCGTACGTGCATACGTACAGGTTCTTCGCGAAGGGCGTGTCGGTGACATATACAACATTGCATCCGGGAAGGCGCGCAGTATTCGGAGCGTCCTGGACACACTTCTGGCACTTTCGAGGGTTGATGTAAGAACCGAGGTCGACGAGTCGAGACTCAGACCATCCGACCTGCCCAAGCTTGAGGGAAGTTATGACAAGCTTCGTAATGCGACGGGATGGGAGCCTAAGATTCCATTTGAAAAAACAATGAGCGATCTGCTCGATTACTGGCGTGACCGGCTGAAGAAGGGATACAAGCCCAGCACACAGCGTTGTTAGGTGCCTTGCTATCCACACGCCTGCAGGATGAAGCCTTGTTTGTGAAGCTTCGTGAGTATCGAGCGGTTTATTACATATCTGATTTGATGTTGATGGGATTTGTGACGGTGTAATCTTATAGGAGTGAATGCGATGGAGAAGAACTGGGATTTTTTGAAGCGTCTATGTGAAACTCCGAGTCCGGCAGGATTCGAGTCAAAGGCTGTCGAGGTTTTCCTCGAGTACCTTAAACCCATTGCGGATGAGACACTTACGGATTCTTATGGAAGCGGCGTCGCGATACTCAATCCTCAGGGCAGCCCGCGTGTGTACGTCTGCGGTCATGCGGATGAGATCGGATTCATCATAAACCATATCGACGAAAACGGCTTTGCCAGTTTTACGCAGCTTGGAGGCTGGGATAAGGCTGTTGTGGCCGGACGTCGCGTGATAATCTACACCCAGGACGGGCGCGAGGTGCCTGGCGTAATCGGTTCGACAGCGATTCATATGAAGGATGCCGAGGAGCGCAAGAAGCTTCTGGATCTTCACAAACTATTCATCGATATCGGTGCAAAGGATGCCGATGAAGCACGTGAACACATCGGCGTGGGCGATGTTGTCGTGATGGACTATCCCTTCATTGAGCTTCTAAACGGTCGCTTCGTGTCAAAGGCGCTCGATAATAAAACCGGATGCTGGTGCGCTGCTGAGGTACTCAGGACAATTGCTGAAGGTAGCGAGAAAACCGAAGCTTGCATAATCGCAGGTGCGAATGTGATGGAAGAGATCGGCGGGCACGGCGCGAACATGCTTGCTCAATCCCAGAGTCCCGACTGCGCGGTCGTGTACGACGTTACACAATCTACAGATACACCGGGTCTTGAGAAGAGCCGTGTGGGCGATATAAAAATGGGCGCAGGCCCCGTTGCATCGCTCGGCAGCGCAAATAACCTAGCTATGTTCCGCAAGTTCCAGGATGCGGCGAAGAAGCTCGAAATGGATGTGCAGACCGAGATCAACGCGATACGCACGGGCACGGATGCGGACAGCGTTTTCAGGGCGAACGGCGGTATACCGTCGATCGTTATCAGCCCCGCGGAGCGCTACATGCATACGCCTGTGGAAATGCTCGAAAAGAAGGATCTTGAGGAAATCGTTCAGCTTACCGTTCGGTTCATCCTCGATCTGAAACCCGGTGAGAAAATCACTCCTACGCCCTGGCCGAAGGGCTAGAATTGTTGCCGCTTTGCAGAACTGTTCTAATCCGCGCGTTCCATTCATCCGGGTAGCCATATCCTTCAGCCAATCACCACTGAGGTGATAAACTACCAACTCGTGGTTGATTCTGACGACAACGGCTCGCGCATTACAGAAGGTGTTCCCCGTCCCGATGATAGAGGGATGAGCGCACTTCGCCCGCGTACACTCGCAGAGTTTATCGGACAGGATCATGTGTGCGATAACCTAACGGTGATGCTGGAAGCGGCTAAGGCGCGCGGAGATGTTCTGGAGCATGTTCTTTTGTCAGGCCCGCCCGGCCTCGGCAAAACTACGCTCGCCCACATCATCGCAAATGAAATGGCAGGGGAGCTTACAACAACATCGGGTCCAGCCCTCGAACGATCAGGCGATCTGGTGAGCATCCTGACGAACTTGGGGCATGGCGATGTGTTTTTCGTGGATGAGATTCACCGGATGAACAGGGTCGTGGAGGAAACTCTTTACCCCGCGATGGAAGATTATTCGGTGGATATCGTGCTTGGAAAAGGCCCCGGAGCAAAGAGCATAAAGCTCACACTCGAACGCTTCACACTCGTCGGCGCGACTACCCGAAGCGGGCTTCTCACCGCACCTCTGCGCGAGCGCTTCGGAGCGATTTACCACCTGGAGCTTTATCCTATCGAGGCGCTTATTAAGATCGTGAACAGGAGCGCGTCGATTATCGGGGTGGCTCTCGACGAGGGCGCGCATGCTGCGGTTGCAAGGCGGAGCCGCGGAACACCGCGCGTTGCGAACCGTCTATTAAAGCGCGTGCGCGATTTCGCACAGATCGAGGGCAAGAACGACATAGACGAGGAATTCGTGAATTGGTCGCTCGGCAAGCTCGGCGTGGATGGACTCGGCCTTGACAGGATGGATCAGCGGATTCTCGAAACTGTGGCCGTGAAATTTGATGGCGGCCCGGTTGGCATTGAGACGCTTGTCGCCGTTCTTGGCGAGGAGAAGGATACACTGTCCGATGTTTACGAGCCTTACCTTCTACAGATCGGCTTTTTGATGAAGACACAGCGCGGAAGGATTGCGACGAGGGCTGCGTACGATTATCTTGGGTATCCGTATCCTGAGAATCTGGCGCGCACTGCCAGAGACTACGAAGACGAGCAGCAAGGGCTTTTCAATCAGTAGTCTGCTCCGAATCGTTTCCCGATCACAGGCAGTTTCGGCGTTAAACTACAGATATCATATTGTTTATTAAAGGAGTCGGCAGGATTGAGGATGATTGACTTACGCAGAAAATTCGCAGGTTCAAGTCGAACAAGTGCATTCATATGGCTCGCAACAGCATGTTTGGTTTTAGCACTGTTGATTCTTTTGCTTGCAGGTTGCTGTTCTTCCCGCACGGTCGCCTCTTCACGCGTTGGAGCGGGTGGCCTTGAGCGGACTTCGGGAGATGACGTTTACCGCCTGCCTGCGGGAATTACACCCGATGAGGTTTTCGACTCGCGGCTTCTCGTTCGATTCAAGAGCGGTGTTAAGAGCACGAGCGCGCTTGAACCCTACGTTGCGCGCGGCGTGACTTTTATGCGGGAAATTGATATCGAGGACGCTTTCGGCTTCAGCCTGACCGCGGTGAAAGTGGAAAACAGGGACGAACTCGCGAGCGCCTACGCAGAGCTTGCAAACGATCCGAACGTTGAATGCGTCTGGCCCGATGTTATTCGCACGCCCAGTTTTGTACCGGACGATCCGCTTTATCCTACAGGGCATACGCAGCCCGGCCAGTACTACTTAGAAATGGTGGGTGCGGAGAAGGCCTGGTTCGCGACCACGGGAAGTGAATCCGTCATAGTTGCAGACATAGATACCGGCACGGATATGGACCATGAAGACCTCGTGAATCAGCTCTGGGTGAATTCGGGCGAGACACCTGACGATGGCATTGATAACGACGAGAACGACTATGTGGACGATGTGCACGGGTACGACTTTTACAGCAGCGACGGAGACCCCGAAGATGACGAGCCTGCCTCGGGCTTTCACGGTACCAGCACTGCGGGCATCATTGGTGCGCAGGGCAACAATGGCCTGGGCATTATGGGCAGTGCGGGCGGGAACGGTGAGACGGGCCAGGCAGGTGTCAGGCTGATGATGCTTCGCGTGGGCACGGATCACTCCATTAGCCTCAGTGCCGAGGTCGAAGCTGTGGCTTATGCCGTGTTGAACGACGCCAAGGTTATCAACATGAGTTTCGGGGGCGAGTCGGGCGGATCGATCGAGCAGGAAGTTATGGATCTCAGCTGGCAGGCGGGTGTTGTCATCGTCGCTGCGGCAGGTAATACGGGCGCGGGCGCGGCCGGTGGACAGATCGACTGGCCTGCGGCGTTCGACTCGGTAATCGCTGTAGGAGCGACAACCCCTGATGATAACCATGCAAGTTTTTCCAAGACCGGCCCCGAAATGGAACTCGTGGCACCCGGAGTATCGCTTGTTACAACCACAGGGGAAAATGACTACACGCCCGATGTTTCCGGCGACTTCACCGGTACGAGCGCGGCATCGCCGGTAGTTGCCGGGCTTGCGGCGCTTCTTCTTAGCAATAATCCTGCTATGAGCAACGTACAGGTTCGAAACAGGATGCAAATTACCGCTGTCGATCTCGGTGAGCAGGGAGGCGATTTCGACTTCGGTTTCGGACGCGTGGATTTCGCAGAAGCGCTCGGCGTGAACGACGACCAGGTTACCGTGTTGTCCTACGTTTCCGAAGGCAACCTCCTGCGCTGGGAGTACGGAAACATAGGCGATTACGATTTCTCTGGCGAAGTCGGAGTCCCGGATATCATGGAAATTGCTAATAACTTCGGTGCATTAACCGACGACGGGCAGGGCGATGATGCGCTTGAGAGCTGGATAGACGGCGACGGAAACGGCGAGGTGGGTATAAGCGATATTACGACGATAGCGAATTATTACCTTCGAAACGTCACTCACTATTCCATTGTGGCATCCTATTCACCGGACGGGCCGTTTAGCGAAATAGCCATCGTTGACTTTGATGACTCTGCGGGCGGTGCGCCAAGGATCTACGAGATTGAAGTTCCATCTGGCGCGTCGAGGTATATTGCCGTAGCGCCGATAAACTACAAAGGCGTTCCGAGCGAAATGAGCAACGTTGTGGATACGGGCGGATAGCCCGGTGCGATGCAGCGCAGTCGATAAGTGATCTGTCAGCTTGACTATAGCTTCACCATTTGCTAATCTATATCCGTTCTGTTTACGGGAAGCCGGTGAAAATCCGGCGCGGACCAGCCACTGTAAGGTGGACTTGCCCTGCAGAATGCCATTGTCCGTTTGCGGATGAGAAGGCGCAGGGTGGGGATGAAACCGAGCCAGGAGACCGGGCGGAACGGCAAACCTATTAGGCTTCTTGGAGTGAGCCGTGGTGCGGATGTATTCCGAATCAAAACGTATTTCCTTATCACTCGATGCCGCTTGTGCCGCGTCAATTCTCGTCGGCGCTTCATTCCTGTGCAATAACCCAGTTGTGGCGCGATCGCGCGCGCGATCGCACGTTTCGCGCGCGCGCTTGACACCTGTGAAAGGGGTGAGATTGTGAGAAATACACCCCGGATGATCAAGCTCGATGGATTGAGATTCAGCTACGGTGAAAGTCCGATTATCGATAATCTGAGTCTTTCGGTCGGGGCAGGGGAGCTTACTGCGATTAGCGGGCCTAACGGAAGCGGTAAAACGACGCTGCTTTATCTCATTACCGGCCTGCAGAGAGCGGATTCCGGCAGTGTTGTGATCGACGGCAGGCCGCTTCGGGACTACACCCGGCGCGAGATGGCGCGCAAGGTTTCGCTTATGCCACAGTATCTGCCGTATACACCGTGGCTCACCGTTGCGGAACTCGTCGAGCTTGGCCGCTACAGTCATTCCGGAAAGGGCTTTCTGCAAAATCCACTTCCAACAGGATTGCATGATATGGCTGATTCCGAAATCGTTGCGCTTGCGATGGAGCATGCAGGCGTCGGGAATCTTGCGGGGCGGCTGAGCGGCGAGCTTTCGGGCGGTGAGCTTCGACGTGCACACCTTGCGCGCGTGCTTGCACAGGACGCAGATGTGATCCTGCTTGACGAGCCGACGGGCGATCTCGATCTCTACCACCAGGGCGAGCTTATGAGCCTATTGAAAAAGCTCGCCGCGGATGGAAAGACAGTCATTGTCGTCACTCACGATCTTAATTTTGCGGCACGCCTTGGCGTAAGACTCGTTCTGATGAAGGACGGGCGAATAATCGGCGACGGGAGCCCCGATGAAATCATAGACGATTCGATTCTCGCGCAGGCATACATCGGCGGTTTCGAGGTTCTGAAAACCGATTCACATCATCCCGTCGTGCTGCCCAGGCCGAAGGAGTAAGCGATGAATATTTCAAGAATAAAGTTGTGTTTATCTGCATTCGTAATCACGGCATGGTTTTTTATGCTTGCTGGAGCAAGCTTTGCATCCGAATATCCTATGACGACTACCGATGCACTGGGGCGCAACGTAACAATCGCGAGCGAGCCGGTGCGTATCGTTTCGCTTTCGCCCGCAATCACTGAAACGATATGGATGCTCGGTGCAGGCGATTTTCAGGTCGGGCGGAGCGATTTCTGCAACCATCCGTCTGACGTTCTTAAAGTCAAGCCTGTCGGCGGCATTATCAACGCGTCTGTCGAGGAGATTGCGCTTCTAAACCCAGATCTGGTGCTCGTCCAGCAGGGAACACCGAAGGAAATCATTACTCAGCTCGAAAGGCTCGACGTAACAGTTGTCACATTCTCGCTTCCGTGTTCGCTCGACGAGGTTTTGCATCAGATCGGCGAAATCGGAAGGATCATCGGTCGCGAAGGTGAGGCTTCGCTGTTCATAAAGGAAAAATCGGCGCTGATGGACGCTGTCGAAGTGAGCATTCAGAAAAGTCCGGAGCGGGTCAGGGTCTACATCGGCGGGCACTCGGCGCCTTTTATGACGGCTGGGAAGGGAACATTTATTGACGACCTGATTACGCGCGCAGGCGGTATCAATATTGCGACGATGCCGCTCGAAGGCGTCAGGACGCCTGATCAGGCCTGGCCTCAGCTCTCGCCCGAGCAGATTCTTCTCGCCGATCCTGAAATAATCGTAACCGCCGTTGATAAGGGAAGGATGAATACTGATTCGGGCTGTGATTTTGTTTCGTCGTTGGCGCGCGATGCGGTGTTTTCTGAAGTTACAGCTGTCTTGGATGGAAATATTCTTCTGATCGACCAAGACGTGCTTTTGCGTCCGGGGCCGCGGATATTCGATGCACTTGATGAGCTCGCGGAATATATAAGGAAGGTGAGCGGGAAATAGAGACAAAGCGCACAGTGAGCTTAACTTTCAACGACCGTCGAAGGCGCGCGGCCGTGCTTTTCGCGGCGGCGCTTTTTCTTGCTGTAGCTGGAGCCGTTGCCGCGCTTTTGTTTGGAAAGCAGTTCGTAAGTCCGGCGATGCTCGTTTCGGATGACGGAGCGCTCTTTCAGAAGATCGTTTTCATGCTACGTGCACCGCGGGCGCTCGGCGCACTTCTGATCGGCGGCTCGCTAGCAGTGAGCGGACTGATGCTTCAGAGCTATTTTCGAAACCCACTTGCCGATCCGTACATTCTCGGCGTATCGAGCGGTGCGGCGCTCGGCGCGGTCATAAAAATTATTTTCATTCCGGATGCCGCTGTGCCGGTTGCGTTTTTCGCACTCGCCGGAGGCGGGATAGTCGTGGCCGGCGCGTGGTTTCTGTCGCACGGCGTACGCGGCGACCTTACGATTACGCTTCTGCTGTCGGGCGTTGCATTGTCCATCCTCGCAGGAAGTCTCTTGTCCATCATCATCCTCTGGGCGCGACCGGGCGAACTGGGGCTCATCATCCGCTGGCTAATGGGAACGCTCGCCGGAATCGGCTGGCGTGAAACGGCCTGGCTCGCAGCCGGTGCAGCCGTCGGACTCTCGTTCGCAGTCAGGTTCCGCCGCGAGATGAACGCGTTCCAGCTTGGAGCGACGGTCGCAGAGAGCATCGGCGTCAACGTAAAGTCGGTTCAATACTGGATTGTCGGGGGAGCGACGCTTCTCGCCGCGGTAACGGTTGCAGCGGCAGGACTCATCGGGTTCATCGGGCTGATCGTGCCGCACATTTGCCGCATCATTGCAGGTGGCGACGTAAAGCGTCTCATCCCGCTTGCCGCGGTGACGGGCGCAGCCGTGATGATCTGGTGCGACACGATTGCACGAACGGTCCTCGCATCGGGCGAGCTTCCGGTGGGCGCGGTGACTGCCGTGGTTGGCGTTCCGTTCTTTCTCTGGCTGATGCACCGCGGGAGGTTTCTGTCGTGATGAAGCCGAAATGCCTGAGATGGTTCTACCGCGCGATCTTCACCGCAATCGCGGTGTGCTTGATTGCGACACTCAATTGGACTTCTTCAGCACAGGCGGAGGCAGAGAATTCGTCAGGTGATGATGCGAATAACAGTGGATACGCGCAGGATGAGGATGATGGCAGCGGGGACGAGATCGTCATTACGGACGAAGATGAGGACGAAGCGCAGGATGGCGATGAAGAGATAGATGTCGGCGAAATAGAGGTTGAGGGCGAGAAGGCTGAGGATGCGGAAGCTCTGCCCGGCGAGGATTACATTTTCATAGATCTTGACGGCTTGGTGGGAGGGCTTGCAGGGATCGGCTCGGCGCTCGATCTGTTCGGCGGAATAGACGTGAGAAGCGTCGGGAGCGGGTTCGATCTGACAACGATTTCGATTCGGGGGGCGGCACCCCATCGCGTGATGCTTTATCTCGAAGGCATTCCTCTTTCGCCGTCGGTTACGGGCGTGTTCGATCTGTCGCTGTTTCCCGCGGGCGCGGTCGGAAAGGCGGCAGTGGCGCGCGGGCCTGCGGCGATAGGGCAGGGGCTTGCAGGCGAAGTGGACTTTTCGCTTGCACGCCCTGATGAGACGTGTGTTCGTACATCGTACGGCAGCTTCGGCACGTTTTCGGTTTCAGGCGGTGCGCCGTTTGCATTTGCAGGCGGGGACGGAACGGTGTTCGCAGCACATCGGCGCACGGACGGGGATTTTTCGTACACGCGGCACGACGGGCGAACGTACACGCGCGATAACAACGCGCGCGACCATACAGCGGTGCTTTTCGGGTTTGAACGCGGTGGTGATCGCGCGCGCGATCGGATGATTTTCTTTGCGGCGGATAGATCGGGCGGCGTGCCTGGGATGTCGGAGTTTCCATCGCCGGATGCGCACCAGGACGATACGCTGATTCTCGCCGGTATGACGCGCGATGTTAAAGACGTGAAAGGCGGCGATCTCGCAATCAGCTTTTACACGCGGTTTTCCCATACGGGGTTCGGCGATCCCGACCCGTACCTCGGCGATGCGGTCAACACGGACCAGAGCGAATACGCTGCGGGCGCGTTCGCGCGGTTTCGCGCGCCCGCGGGGCGCGATATCGCGGGTGCGAAAATCGCAATTGACGGCGTGATGCTCAAGGATTCTGCATACGGGAATCCGGAGCGGCTGACCGGGGCTTTATCGCTTTGGCGCGAGTTTTACCGTGGCGATTTTAAGTTTTCGATTGCTGCGGGCGGTGAGTACGGCAGTGGCGGTGGTTTCGGCTGGCGCGGCAAGGCAGCGGGAACGTTTGAGCTTGGAAGCGGCTGGACGCTTTCGGGCAGTGCTGCGAGAACGTTCAGAAGGCCGAACTTCAGCGAGCTTTACTATCCCGAATCGGGATTCATCGGCGGGAATTCCGAGCTGAAGGATGAAACGGGCTATGCGTTCGATTTCGGGCCGCATTTCAAGTGCGGGAGGTTTTCGCTCGACCTCGTGGGATTTTGCCACCGGTACGCGGAATCGGTTCAGTTCATTCCGGTGACGCAGTATCGGATTCGCGCGGAAAACACGGGCGCGATCAGGAGCGCGGGTTTGTCCGCGGATGCAACGTATGAACTTGGCCGCGGTGTGAATATTTTCGGGTCGTACACGAGGCTTGATGCAGTGTATCTCGACGGCGGGTTGCCGCTTGCGGGGCGCGCGCCCTCGAAGTTAGCGGTCGGAATCGAGAGGAAGGATGCGCGCGTCGGTTGGAGGATTACTTATCTCCATACATCCGAAACGCCAGTCGACAGATTCGGAAATCTCAAGGTGGCTGCTTCGACCGACCTCTCTGCTGGCTTGAGCATTGAAACCAGCGGCGGGTGGCGGATCTCGATTGCGGGGATGAATCTTCTCGATGATGATTTGCGCGATCATCTGAATTTCCCCAGACCTGGCCGAGCGTTCGAAGTGTCAATAGGTTACAGATGGTGATTGTACGTCATTTACGTGAGTTGTTTTTTGTGAGCGGGGCGGCGAAGATGCCGCTAGCGAAGTATTTCAGGGAAAAGTGAGGAGTGCAATGAGAATCAGGAAGTCAGGTTTGTTTGTTTTGGTTGTTATCGCGTGCGCGGTTTCGGTAATCGCGGGGTGCGGCGGAGGCGGTGGCATTCAGCCTGTGCCCCTTCCGCCCGGCGAGACACATGTAACGCAGGCGGAACTTGCAGGCGCGGTGACGCTGAACGCGTTCGCGACCGGCGATGCTCCGAGCAGATTCGTTGTTTACAACCACAGCGTTTATACGCTCAACTCGTTTGGAAACACGATGTCGGTTCATTCCGCGGACGATTATTCCGAGGTTGCGACTGTGAGTTTCCCGGTGGGCGCGGGGCCGTACGACGTCGTGTTCGGCGGGGACACGGCATACATTTGCGGAAACGGTTCGAACGCCGTGTATCGCTACAGCGCGGGCAATGCCGAGATTGACGATGAGACCGTGAGTCTTGCGACTGCGGAGACAGCGGATTATGCGTTCATCGGACCCGGCGATATGGCTGTGGTTGGCGGCAAGCTCTACGTACCGCTATCAGGCATGGTTTCATTCGGTGACGCGGCTAACGGTATTCCAGCGGAGTACGGGCCGGGGCGCGTTGCTGTAATCGATCTTGCGGGGTTTTCACTCGAAGGGTTCATTGATACGGGCTTTGTGAATCCGACCGTTTGCAGCGCTGGAATCGGCGGCGCGCTCTACATTGTTTGTACAGGCGAGCTTCAGTTCGACGAGAGTTATATGCCCAGCGCGGGAAGTGATGGCGGACTGGTTATCTATAACACGGTCAGCGATGAAATCGCATACTCGATCAATCTCGGTCGTACGCTTCCGAGCGCTTTCATAGCGTTCAACGCTACGGAGGGCTTTATCGGAAGCAACCTGAAGGGCGAGATATACCGCGTGAGGCTTGATACCGGCGCGGTGATGCGCGGGCCGGACGATCCGATAACGGTCACGCAGGAATTCACGTACATCTCAGGATTCACAGGGCTGCAGGGGCTTGGCGTCCTTGCCGGAAGTTTCAACACGGATGAAGTGTATTTCATCGATCCTACAGACGACTCTGTTTCAAAGGCTCCTTTCAGCGAGCCTTTCAGTTTTTCCGAAAGCGATACGTTTTTCGGCGGGCTTGCCGACATTGCATTGTACGAATCGGGTGATATTCGCAAGGTATTCGTTCTGATGGGCATTGCAAACCAGGTTGGAGTGATCGATTTTTCGGATCTGTGGGACAGAATTCAGCTTGGCTTAGGTTAGCGATCATTGTTCGTTGTATTAACGCTCAACTAGCGCAACAAGGTTGCGACGGGCAGAATTTGTGCTGCGTGTACACATTTGTCGGGAATCAAGTATGCCCTTACTCGCCAAATCGCCGGAATAAAGAATTGAATCTTGTTTCCTTGATATGATTGGAGACAGGTCTTTCGTGGCATAATGTTCTTTACCGCTTGTCTTTTGCGGTTCAGTGCTTATGCAGTATATGACGACATATCCTATTATTTTTGCGGCGCTGTTCTCCTGGGTTTTCGCCCAGGCAATGAAGCTCATTATATACCTGGTCATAGAAGGACAGATCAACATCGCCAAGCTATTCGATTCAGGCGGGATGCCGTCGAGCCATACGGCGCTCGTCACCAGCCTTTGCACAAGCGTCGGCCTGGTGAGAGGATGGAGCTCCACTGAATTCGCAATCTCCGCAGTCCTGTGCTCGGTTGTGATCTACGATGCAACCGGAATAAGGCGGAGTGCGGGCAGGCACGCGGCTGCATTGAACGAGCTTATTCCCCAGCTTCTTGCTGGCAAACTGCTCCGCAATAAGAAAAACCTCGGTCAGGAATACAGAGAACTCCTCGGCCACAATCCATTCGAAGTTTTTGTCGGCGCCATCGTAGGTGTTTTCGTAACGCTGCTCTTCCTTTACGGATACGGCGTTATCTCGCATAATCCGTCTGATGTAGCAGCAGTCATAACCGGTATACAGTGATGAACAGCGGGAATGAAACGCTTGCCGACAAGCTTGTTGCGCATTCGCATTTCGAAAGCTCGGATGAGGCGGCACGTTGGATCAGGCGGGGGCGGGTCATTGTAAACGGTGAGCGCGTCTACGATCCGGAAGCCACAGTCGCGCAAGATAGCGACATAAAAATCATCCGAAGAGACAGCAGGTATGTGAGCAGAGGCGGCCTGAAACTTGAAC
>JAGGVC010000133.1 GCA_021158185.1 bacterium
CCGAAATCCGCTATCGGGCTGTTTCTCTCGATAGTTGTTGAAGCGCTTGCACACCTTGGAATCAGATCCGAGATGCGGGGCGTTAGCGATGTGTTTGTCGGCGAATGGAAAGTGAGCGGGAACGCCGAGAGGTTCAAGAGTCGTGCGGTCTTGCATCACGGCACGATCCTGCTTCGCTCTGAAACCGAGCGGATGGATCGCTATCTCAAGACACCGCCGAACCGCCCAGATGTCATGCACGATGAATTCGTCAAGGGGCTTTGGGACGCGGGATATCCGGTCGGCTTTGAAAGATTGTCTGAATCTTTGGCACGTGCAACAGCGGAAGTGTTGGGCTGGCGTTTGAGCAACTGGGGTATCGATTCGGAATTGATCGATAGCGCTGAAAGATTGGCGAAGGAGCGATGGAACAAACAGCTCTCCAGCGCTGTCAAATGTAGTGGCATGTAATACAGAACTCTATTATCGTCGTGGAGCTAAGGGGACATTTTGAGTTATGGAAAGGTTAGACGGAATTAAGAATGTGAGACGTGTAAAAGGAGCGACGAGCGCGCAGAAGCGGCGCCGGTTCACAGATGAGGAATTCAAAGAATACCTTGAATCTGAGAAGGAAAAGGAAGAAGAACAGGAGAAAGCCAAGGAAGATGCGGCTCAAAAGGAATCCCTGGACGAAAAAGAAAAGGTTGAACCAGATTCGCTTCTTCTTGGCGTGGATATAGTCGACATACGCCTGCGCGACGTTCATAAGATAGATTCAAGCTCCTTGGCTGCAAAAAGGGAAACCGAGAACAGTGAATCAGAGGACGCCACATCGGATATGGCAGAAGATCGAACGGAAAAGCCTGAATTTACCAAAGAGGATGATGACGAAAGGCATATCGATGAGCTTGTATAGATCAGCATGCCCGTTGTTCGCTTGTGCGTGTTCTTCAGGCTGACCAGTCATCTGAACGTTATAGATTAGTCTGGAGCCAGGAATTGAACAGTGCTTAACGGCAACGTTCTCCAGTATTTAATCTGTATTTGGATTGTTTTGAGCAGAATGCGAAATCAAAATCCGAACGCGGATGGCATCAATGTCGATGGGATGCTAAAATATGGTATTCCTTGAGCCGTGTAGCAGGAGTAGGGGCATGCGGATTCTTGTAATTGGCGATCAGCACAACAGTGAGACCGGTCTGAAGTATGCACTCGCACTCGTTGCAGAGCATATGCCCAATCTGATTATCCATCTGGGCGATATCATAAGCAGCCGTCCGGCGAGTTTCCTGCGTGAAACACTTCGATGTCTTGTAGCCACGAACCGTCCGGTTCTTGTTGTGCCGGGCAACAACGACCCTCGGGATTCCCATCACGATATTTCCGAGTCCGGGGCGATAAACATCCATGAGCGGGTTTACGAACGAAACGGTTATAGGTTCGTTGGTCGCGGCGCATCGAATCCCACTCCGTTCAACACGGTATTTGAGGAAGACGACCAAAGCCTTGCAGGCACGATCGCCGATCTGGTCAAGCCGGGAGATATCTGGTGTTTTCATGCGCCGGTGTACGGTTTTCGAGATCGTGTCGAATTACAGAAGCATATGGGAGTTCGAAGCTACTGGGATCTTTTAAACCAGGTTCGTCCGTGGATCGTTCTTTCGGGGCATATCCACGATGATTGGGGCATCGACTACTACAAGGGCACGCATTTCATTAACCCCGGTTCGCTCCAGCAAATGCGGGCGGCGATTCTAGATATTGACAGGCCGAAAGTGAACGTTAGGTTTTTAATTGAATAAGCCGGTCTTGTTTCAGTGCCGCGGTTTTTTTTTGCTATCCTCTAATGGCGTAGAAGCTTCATTTGGTTCGGTTTCTCTTTCTTGTTTTCAACTACCACAAGTTCGTTCATCGCCGACCCAAGCTTAGCTAGAAGGCTGTCTGCTTCGCCATCAGTTGCAAAGCCGCATACAACCCACAATCTGCCTTCAGGAGCGACTCCAACCGCAGCTACAATTCCAGAGTCCTTGTTTTCCTTTTCGCCCCACGTCGTCCGCGAATCGCCTGCTATCTTGAACGTTATCGCATCTGCCGGTACTCCCCACTCGGACAGAATGAATATGAGGTAGCTTTCAAGCTCTGATTCTTGATCGGTTGCAGGCTTTGAATAAACGATGAGCCCAGCGTTTTTCATCGGCTCTCCGTACGTAACGCCTTCGATTACGCCTTCAGCTGGAAGCTCAGGTGTAGTACCGACCCGTGTTGCTCCGAGGCTCATTCCGCCGTACATAATCCAATAGTCGTTCAATACGGTAGGAAGCCTGACTCCGTTAACCAGCACTGAGTGAGGCTTTCCTTCTCGACTGTTTGCCTGCCATACATTTTGCCAGTAGAGAAACGTTCCCGCTATAACGACAACTGCAAGAACAATCCACGTGAGAGCAGACAGTTTCGGGTGTGGATTGACGAACTCAGGGATGCCGATTTTCAAACCTGTCTTTACAGATTCCGAAAAGATCGGCTCGCGTATTGCTTCCGGCTTCTCATCTGCGGGAGCGTGTTCCTTCACCGCATCTGAGTCGTTATTGGAATTACCGTTCATCGCAGGTATTGTACCAGTCTGCGGCGGTTACAAATGCGCTAAGCGCTGCAACGTGAAGGATGCTTCATGGGCATTTGAAACTTGAAATCGTCAAACCGCCAGTAATTAAGGCGTGTTGTTCTTATTGTTCCTGTGGCTTCGAGCCTTGACGATCCAGTATATTATTCCTGCGAGTATTGCTAAGATGACTATATAGTCGAACACGTGCCAGTATTTCTTGAAAGTATCGAGGTTTTCACCGAATTTCAGTCCCACCCAAGTTAGGAAGTAACACCAGGGAATCGCGCCGATGAACGTGAGGATGCAGAACCGCCAGAAATTCATCCGGCTGATGCCTGCGGGAAGGCTGATGAACGTACGAATAATCGGCATCATCCTTGTGAAGAGCACAGTTGCTTCGCCGTATTTACCAAAGAACCTGTCAGCCATATCAAGCTCGTGCTTCTTGATGAGGAAGTACTTGCCGTATTTCTCAATGAAAGGGCGTCCTCCGTAGTATCCCAGGAAGTAGTTGGCGATGCTGCCGATAAGATTGCCGACTGCACCGGCGAGCGTTGCACCCCACAGCGTAAACCGCCCTTCGAAAACGAGGAATCCGCTGAAAGGCATGATGATCTCGGACGGAAGCGGGATGTTGAAGCTCTCGATAGCCATTGTGACGACGACGGCCGCGTAACCCGCCTGGGATATGAAGTCCTTTATCCATTCCGCAACGGGGGAGATGATTTGTTCAAGCATGTTGGAATCTAAAGTTTATCGTCAACGTTGTTCGTTTCCTGAAAGCCGGCGATTTTGGGAAATACGTGCAAAAAGGAGTATTTCCGAAACAGCGCATGAATGTACAAATGACTTATATACAGGAAACGACGGAGCGATGTTAACATACATCCCTCAAAATTGCGCCAACTGAATCATGCGGAAGATAATGAAGTTCAGTCCCTTCATTTTCGTCAGCGGGGGGTTATTGAGGGTATATTTTTGGGTGGTGTGTTTACTGCTGAGAGGTTGATATGGCATTGCTTGAGGTTCGCGAATTTCCAGATCCGGTTTTGAAGAAGGTCTCGCGCAAAATCAAGCCCGGCGATATAGCGGATATTGGTGAACTTGTAACGGATATGTTCGAAACGATGCAGTCTGCGCCGGGCGTCGGTCTTGCGGCACCGCAAGTGGGGCGTTCCATACGGCTTCTTGTGGCGCTTATCGGCGAAGATGTAGACGAATTCATAGAGCGCTCATTCATCAACCCCGTTATACTCGATCGAGACGGATTCGATATTTCCGAGGAAGGCTGCCTTTCATTTCCGGAGCTTTATGGCATGGTGGAGAGGGCTACCTGGATAAAGCTGAAGTACGAGGATACTGACTTCAACGAGCATATCGAGGAGTTCAAAGGTTTTTCCGCCCGTGTCCTACAGCATGAGATCGATCACCTTGATGGAATACTCATCAACGACCGTGCGGATGAGCTTTACGTGCATGTTGCCGAAACGGAAGAGGGCAGTGAACCTGAGGATGAATAAAAGTACCTCTGCGCCTTTCCATAACGAGTAAGCACGACGAATAAGCTCGCTTTTACCACAGTTTATCCTTGAGCCAGTCTGTGAGTGCGTCTACGTGAATCCGCACCTGTTCGAGCGTGTCGCGGTCGCGGATCGTGACGGTGTCGTGGAGATCGCTTACATCTCCGATGACGGGAATCGAGCTTTCGGAAGCCTTGCCGCCCTCGGTTGTTTCGAAATCCACCGTGACCGCATAAGGCGTGCCGATCTCATCCTGGCGCCGGTAGCGCTTGCCGATGGATCCTGTCACATCGAATTCAGTCGCGAAACTCCCTGCCAAATCCTGTTCGATTCTGTCCGCATACTCGTTGAGTTTTTTCGAAAGCGGCAGCACGGCGACCTGTATAGGCGCAACTTCCTTCGGCAGGTGCATTACGACCCGCACATCCTTGTCCTTCCCTTCTTTTTTCGTTTCTTGCATGTCCTCGTCGTACGCAGCGCACAAAAGCGCGAGCACGGTTCGGTCGAGTCCCACGGACGTTTCGATCACGACGGGGAGGTACTTCGCGTTTTTCCGGTCAGGATCGAAGTATTCGAGTTTCTTACCGCTGTGTTCCTGGTGTTGGCGCAAGTCGAAGTCGCCCCGGTGATGCACACCTTCAAGCTCCGCCCATCCGAACGGGAACTCGAATTCGAAGTCGCTCGCCGCCTTTGCATAGTGTGCAAGCTCGGTCGGTGAGTGGTCGCGCAGCCTCATCCGTCCCCCGCTCCAAAGGCCGAGTTCCTCGTAATGCTTGCGCCGCTCCTCCTTCCAGTACTCGAACCATTCCATTTCCGATTTGTCGCTCTCAGTGCGTGCACCGCCGGAAATAACCTCATCGGGCGGAATGAAGAATTCCATCTCCATCTGGGAGAACTCGCGGCTTCTGAATGTGAAGTTGCG
>JAGGVC010000075.1 GCA_021158185.1 bacterium
GAGCGCTGCTATTTGAGCCTAATCTCCAATCCTTTGATATCGTCTTCGGCACTGACATCCTCGCCGAATAATGCGAGGTCGAGCGTGTACCAGGGAAGTGTCGCGCATTTTACGCGCGCGTGCAGTTCCTTGACTCCCTGAAGGACGACAAGCTCGCCCAGCTTGTCTTCATCGGCTTCACCGTTTTCGATCAGCATCCCGATGAACGATTCAATAAGTTCCTTTGCCTCATCAAGAGTGAGGCCCTTCACCTTTTCCGTCAGTATCGATATGCTTGCAGTGTGAATGGCACAGCCCTGTCCGATGAAGCTGATGTCGGCGATCTTGTCGTTTTCTACATTTACATAAAGCTTCAGCTTGTCCCCGCAGAGCGGATTATGGCCGTTGGCGACGTTGGTCGGATCTTCCATTTCGCGGCGGTTACGGGGATTTTTGTAATGGTCGAGAATAACATCTGTGTACAAGTCTTTGAGTGTCATTGTGATACCCCCTGATTACAGACCAAAGATTTCCTTTGCGATTATAACGGCTTCGATAAGGCGATCGATGTCGGTGCGCGTGTTGTAGCACTGGAAGCTTACGCGAGTGGAAGAATCGATTCCCAGGGCAACATGAAAAGGCTGCGCACAATGATGTCCTGCTCTTGCTGCAACGCCCTCGCTGTCGAGGATTGAAGCTGTGTCGTGCGGGTGAATGCCCCGTATGTTGAATGCGATTGCGGATGCGCGCTCGGACAAGTCACCGTATATTTCTATTCCTCCGAGTTCGTTTAGGCGCTCGACAGCGTAGCTGATCAGATTGTGCTCGTGAGCAAGAGTGCGATTCCTGTCCATTCGCTGGATGTATTTCGCTGCGATGCCAAGGCCGACCGCGCCTGTGATGTTAGGTGTGCCAGCTTCGAACTTCTGTGGTACAGGCGCCCAGGTTGAGCTCATCAGCCCCACTTCTTCAATCATGGATCCGCCTGAAAGGAAGGGCGGCATTTCTTCAAGAAGAGTGCGCTTCCCCCAAAGCACCCCGATGCCCGTGGGGCCGAGCATCTTGTATCCGCTGAATGCGAAGAAATCGCAGTCCAGACTTGAAAGGTCAATGTGCATATGAGCGGCGCTCTGGCTTCCGTCCACGACAAACAAGGCGCCGACGTTGCGCGCCATCCGTGACAGGTCGTCCATCGGGTTGAGCACGCCGATCACGTTCGACATGTGAACGAGCGAAACGATTTTTGTTTTCTGGCCGATGAGTCTTTCGGCTTCCGCGAGATCGAGTTCGCCGGACGGAGTTATGGGTATGTGCTTGAGAACGAGATCCTTCATTTTTGCAATTTGCTGCCAGGGCACAAGATTGCTGTGATGCTCCATTACACTCAGAACAATCTCGTCACCTGATCTGAGATTATGAATTCCCCAAGCGTACGCAACAAGGTTTAACGCTTCGGTCGTGTTACGAACGAATATTATTTCGCCCGCGTCACTTACGCCGAGGTATGAAGCGATGCGCGCTCGTGCTTCTTCGTAGGCGCCGGTTGCTTCATCCGAAAGAAGATGGATGCCGCGATGGACGTTTGCACAATGATTTGAATCGAAATGCTTCATCGCCTCGATGACCTGGATCGGCATCAAGCTGCGTGCAGCACTATCGAGGTAGACAAGGCTCTTTCCGTTGCGGACAATTCGTTCGAGCACCGGAAAGTCGGCACGAATTGCTGCGACATCGAGCGGGCCTTCTTTAGACCAGTTACAATGCGGTTCCTGAACAACAGTTTTGCTTTCGTTCATCGGCAGACTCCGCGGGAGATAGGCGGTCATTCTAGCATACGTAATTGCTTGGGGATAATTACTGTCGTCAGTCCAGTATGCAATTATTAGTAATCACAAGGGTGTATGTGGTGTTCTCTTTGTGTGTCAGCTATATTATGAGCTCTGCCAGGTGAGAAGAAAGGTTAGTATGCGCGTTGTCCGAGCTAAGAAAATGGGGTTCTGCCATGGGGTTCGGAAGTCGTTCGACACGGTGATGAGGCTCGGACGCGAACTCCAATTCGGAGAAAGCGGCAAGGGCGGGCAAATTCGGGAGATTGTGATGCTCGGTGACATCGTCCACAATAAGGACGTCGTCGAACGCGTTGAACAGGTTGGGATTCGTACAATTCGATCGATCGATAATATCAAAGGCAAGACGGTTGTACTCAGGACTCACGGTGAAGCAAGAGGAGCCGTTGAAGAACTTGTAAAAGCGAGAAATGAACTTGTGGATTGTACATGCGCAATCGTAAAAGAAGTGCGCAAGAAGGCCCTTTTGCTTGAAAAAAGGCATCCGGCGGTTGTAATAGTGGGTATGAGAAATCATCCTGAGATCGTCGGGCTTGTAAGTTGGCTTGCAAATCCGCATATCATGATGTCTGAAGAAGACATTGAAGCGCTTCCCCACTACAGAAGCGTGGGCGTCGTGAGCCAGACCACGATCTCAGCCGAGCGATACGAGAGCTGCATTGAACTACTTGAAGACAAGTACGGCAAATGGGACGAGGTTGCAGGTACCGGTGCCGAGTGGCTTCAGACGATTTGCGGTCATACGCGGAGCAATCAGGCATCCAGTGTCGAAGTGGCTGGAGACGTCGATGTGATGATCGTAGTCGGCTCAAGGAATTCATCGAACAGCACAAAGCTCTATGAAAAGTGCCTCGAAGTAAATCCGAATGCGCTCTTTGTACGCAGGCTTGCGGAGCTTGACCTTTCTGCGTTCAATCCGGCGATGTCGGTAGGGATAACAAGCGGTGCGTCAACGCCCGACTGGATAGTGGAAGAAATTGTGCGGGCGCTCGAAAGCGTATGATGCTCCTATGTCGCGTCCGTTTACTTTAAGGTTCACCCAAACATCCTTTTTCCGATGATATAATTCCACTATGGGAAAAGTACTGGCCGGTATTACGATCATATTCCTTGTATGGTTTGCTTTTGCAGTTCCCCCTGCTGTCGGGCAGGACGAGCAAGCCGCAGTTCTTGACGGTGCAGAGTTCATCCTTGTTATCGAGAACTCGGTTGACGGAAGGATATACGCTGTCAACCGATTCGGCAGGATGGAAACGACGGAGCTCGGCAAAGTGCTTTTGCCTGTTTCGACCGTTAACCCGAGCGGGTTCACAGCCAGCGGATGGGGGATGAAATGCACTGTTGTAGCAACCGCAGTGAATGCGATTCACCTTAAGGTCGGGCAGAATCCCGATACGGGCAGGGGGAAGATATTTTCCATTTTACCGATTGAATTTGCCGAATTCGATTCCGATAACTACAACAGCTATTTCAACGAAGAAGCGAGTTTGTTTACCCGTATAAGCGCGGGTACAGAGCTTTTCGGGGGAGGTTTTGCTCCAAAGGTCGGAGATTCTATCCTGCTGAGCCCTTCGCTTGATTCTCCGAATGATCGAACAGCTTTGGTTACAGCTTCACCACCTGTGAGCATCCCTGTCGAGTACGCGGGCAGGGCGTTCTACCGCTGGGTTCCGGGGCTTACACCCGCAGTCGGGGACATAATCGTGATGGATGTTCGTCCGCAGGGAAGCGACCGGATACGGTGGATCGAGTTCGATAACAAATTTGGCGGACTCATCACGATTCGCCTGCTTGAATCGGATGAAACAGTCACCATCGGCCAGGTTTATCAGCCGGCATTCGGTGTAGGCAGATTCGAAGGCTCGCTATTCCTGAAACAGGGGCGCATTCGTGCGAATCATCCGGGCGTGATCTGTATTTCCACATCGCCATTGGGGGAGATTGGTGGATTCCAGATTATTCCTCTCGAACATGCCATGAGTCCCGAGATGAAATTTGCGCGTACGCTTACTCAATGGATGGTTGTCGGGCCGATCGATCCCAGGTCGAGCCAGGAATGGGAAGGGCTAGTACCTTTATTTAGCGACAACATCTATCCTTCCTTCGTTCCAGTTTCGGATAACAGGTTCACAGCGCTTGATACGCTCATGTCGCGCTTTCAGGTTATCGTGAAGATGAAAGGATCGGACGAATGGAAACTTATGCCTGCGATTTCCGGGCGGGATGACGAGGCGCTTCTTAATGTCGAGCGAATGAGGATTCTTTTCCCGCTCGACTAAGGCTGGATTCCAATTGCCGGATCAAGCGTTACCTGAACCAGTGGCACTCGATGCAGCTCTGATCGGGGTAATGATCTTCCGATTTATCGCCGTGGCACATCGTGCAGGAATCGGTGGGAACAGCGCGCCATTTGTGATCGCCATGACAGAGGTTGCAGGATGTATGCGCACTGATTCGATGAAGCCCCTTGTCGCTCATATCGCTGTGGCACGTAGCGCAGCTTTCGCTGTCCGGCTTCCATTCGTGCGTGGGATGGCACATCGAGCAGTTGTTCTTGATGCTCGATTCGCTTTCGGGCTTTGCTGCGGGATGGCACGTCGTGCAGGCGGGAATTTCCGATGAGTCGGCGCTGAACGCGTGTGAAGAGTGGCACATCGTGCAGTTCGACATTGCCGTTTTTTTGCTTGATTCAACTTCACTCGGATGGCATTTAGCACACGTGTTTTCGAAATCCACCTTCCAGCTGTGATCCGTGTGACAGAAGCTGCAGGATACGTGCGCACTTCCTTCGGTTTCTGCTGCAACATCGCTGTGGCACATCGCACATTCAAGGCTTGATGTCCATGTGTGCGGAGAATGGCACATCAAACAGTCGGCCTTTATTTCACCGCTTGTAGCAAGCCCCCACTCGACCTGTTCCGGATGGCACATTCTGCACGCGTCAGGCGCGCTGGGCGACCAAGTATGGTCGGCGTGACACGTTGCACAGACTGCCATTCCTGCTTCTTCACTGTCCTTGCCGATTGAGGAGTGGCAATTGATACAAAGATCGTCATCGGGTCGCCACTTGTGATCGGCATGGCAGAGCGCACAGTCCGCTTTCAAGTCATCCTTGGTTGTAAGCCCTGATTCGCGAATATCGGGGTGGCATTTGCCGCAATACTTGCTGCTTTGAATAGTGTGCATCGCGGTGAGCTGGTCATCGGTGTAGTCGAGAACCTCTTCTTGTGCCTGTTTCTCTTCTACTTCTTCAATGGACAAATCGAGAATTGTTGCGACATCATCTGATGTCGGCTCCGGCAGTTTTATCTTCCAGGAATGCGGATTGTGGCAGAAACTGCAGTCGGCTTTTGTGTCGATGCCTTCTGAGTTCTCGACGGGGTTGTGGTGGCACGCAGCGCAGGTGTCGAAGCCCTTAAAACCGGGATTATGAGTGCTGTGACAGATAGTACAGTTTTTCTTCTTGTGGATCGTGGTCTCGCGGGCGATATCACCGTGGCAGGATGAGCAGGATGCCGTCTCTTTTTGGGCATACCACGTGTGTTCGGGATGGCAGGTGAGACATCGCTTGTGAGCGGCCGGCACACCGGCCGGAGTGTTATTTGAGCCGTAGATTTCTCGTGCGTGGCAACTGGTACATTTACCTGTTCCGCTGAATGACCAGTCGACGGTGCTGTGGCATATCGTGCATTCCTTGTGTTTTTCGGGCGCTCCCGCGGTGGCGTACTGCCATTTGTCATCGTGACAGTCCTGACACTGGCCGGATGTGAACGCGGGTTTGAGATGGGGTGTGTGACAGGTCGTGCATTCCTGCGGATGAAACGGGAAATTATGCTCCATCACGCTTGAAAGCTGCGTGTGGCATTTCGTACAGAATTCGTTGGTAGCTTCGTTTTTCCAGTTGTGGGGAGTGTGGCATTGCATGCATGATTCGTGTCCCGGGTTCTTTAACTCGCCTGGCTTATATATGGCATGGCAGGCGGTGCATTCGGACGAATCGATGTGATGTTGGGGATCGTGAGGCTTGTGGCAGGATTGGCAGGCAATCGCCATAGGAGCGTTGTCAACGAAGAAATCGCGGTTTATGCTTTCCTGCATTTCGTCGGTGTGGCAGGTCTGGCAGTCCTTTCTCTCCGGGATTAGCTCGTAGCCTGCCTTTTGGGTCCTGAAAATATGGCAGGCAATGCAGTGGTTTTTCGAAAGCGGCGCGCCAAGGTATTTCTCCTCGACATGGCACGAAAGACATTTTTCGGGCGATGGACTCAGGCTGTAGTCAGTTTCATCGTGGCAGTCGGAGCACTTCAGGTCAAGCTCCGAAACATGGACTTTGTGACCGGGCGTCGTAGGCACAGTTCGCCATTTTTCCTCGCTTATGGACGAGGGACGTTCATCCTCGAAGCTGAGTATTCCACTCGTGCTCTTTCCGGGTTCCTTACCGATTCCGCATGCTGCTAGAAAAAGGAAAACTCCCGCGAGGAATGCCAGTTTCAGGCTGTGAGCCCAAATTCCGTACAGAATGCCCGACCAAACGGATTCCGATTGCCTGTTCTTCATTCCTTCATTGCCTGGGAAGGGATATGACAACACAGGCAAATCAATGGCGATTTGCCTGGATTGAGTTTGTATAATACAACATAAGGTTGCACTACACAAGGATTATTTCAGTGGAGCAAATAACTTTCCATTGGGCGCGGTATTGACGGCAGATGGGGATGCTCATGAAATATTCACTTAGGTCATGCGTAATTGACTTGATATGGAGCAGGATATATTATTTGCATTGTGTTTATCGGATCAGCCTTGAATTTAAGGAATGTTGCAACCATAACGTATCTGGGAATCCTGCTCGCAATTACCCACATGAGTACTGCGCAGGCGTGGGAGATCGATAAGACGTGGAAGCGTTCGATTGCCGATGGCGTTGAGTTCGTACATTACCGCATGAATTTCGAGCGAGGGCCGGCGCATGTGTTCGTCGTCGAAGTGGATCCCCGGAGTTCGTATTCACTCAAACCGGTTATTGCCAACGACAGGATTGGTTCACTTGAGGAAGTTAGTTCGATTGCAGAGCGAAGCGGAGCGGTTGCTGCTATCAACGGAGGTTTCTTCGATACGAGGAGCCACCTTCCGGTGGGGCTTATCGCAATAAAACACAGGATTCTATACAATCAATGGCTGAACCGTGCCGTTCTTGGAATTGACGAGAAGGGATATGCGCATTTCGGAACATTTCGATTGAGGACCGAGGCGTATTTTCCCAAGATCAACAAGAGCATTCCGATCCACGGCCTTAATCGCCCTAGAAAATCAAGCGAGCTTATAACCTATTATCCCGAGTTCGGTTCGAATACTAAGACCAATATTTGGGGTGTGGAGGTTGTATGCCGGAGGATCAGCCCGCAGAGCACGTATTATCCCTTCGCTGTTCTTGAGCCTGAAAGGTATCTAATTTCGACCGTCAACAAGAACGCCACGCGGATCCCGTCCGACGGACTCGTATTCAGTTTTCATCTGTCGCTTGTGAAGAGCATCGGGTGGCTTGACGATGTAATGCTTGGAGACGAGGTGGTCGTTCGCACCAATTTGCCGTCGGCTTGGGAAACGTATCCATATCTCCTGGGCGGTGGCCCCATGCTCGTAGCAGATGAGGAAATAGTCCTTAACCCCTCAAGCGAGCATTTCAAGCCGTCGTACAATTACCCCACTGCGCGGACTGCAGTTGGAAGGACGGTTGATGGAAAAATGCTGATCGTCGTCGTGGACAGCGGTACAAAGGAATACAGCATAGGTGCAACGTGGACCGAGCTTGCATACGCGATAAGAGGGCTTTATCCGCTGACCGATCTGATGGGATTTGACGGCGGAGGTTCGAGCACAATGTTCGTGGGCGGACGCGTAGTCAATCAGCCAAAGGATGGCTCCGAGCGAAAGGTCAGCAATATTCTGGCAGTCGTGCCTTACGATGAATTCCTGTAACGGATATGTTCTTCTCGCAAGGGCGCAAGATAAAGGCGCGCTCTACCCACTTTCAGGACGTGAAGCGAACAATTGCATAACAGGCCGCCGCTCGTTTGCGAATCAAGTTGTGCTTGCTGATGAATTTCGAAAAACTACATGTTATCCAGGTTGAAGTTCAAAGGCATGGACGAGTCCGGCTCGACTACTATCTCTTTCTCGCCCAGAATATTACCCTTCATATCGCAGCACTGGATGGTGTAAAGCCCAGCCGGAAGGTTGCCTATGGCGTAAACACCATCAACGGTCTGGTCGGAATTTACTTCTATTCCACTAGAATTTATTGCCTTCATTACAGCTCCGTATGAGTGTCCGTTCTTTGTGACCTTTCCCGTGACTTCTCCTGGAGGCGCTTCTGAACACGCGGCCAGAAGAACCGCCGCAAGAGCGACTAGTGCAATAAATACAACAAACGATGTTTTCCTCATTATTTCCTCCAAGGTTGACTTGGCAAAGCACCATTATATCCGATCAGGATCGGGAAGTCTCCTCCCTCCTCAGATTTGAACGCATTTTGACGCTGTAGGACGCGCAAAGCGAGTAGGGCGGGTTGGCAGATGCATCATACCAGAGCATGCCTTCCCTCTTTAAGTTTTGCAAGTGCTTCCTGCATCTTGTCAAGCGCTTTCTGAATGTTCTCCAGACTGTTTGCATAACTCAGTCTGATGTATCCTTCGCCATGCGCGCCGAAGCTTGTACCCGCAAGGCACGCAACACCGGCTTCCTCCATAAGGTAATCGGCAATTTCAGTTGCCTTTTTGCCGAAGCTTTTGACGTTGGGGAACGCGTAGAATGCGCCCTTGGGCATCGTGCAGCTTACGCCTTCAATTTCGTTCAGCCCCTTGACGATAAGGTCGCGCCGCATCTTGAACCTTGCAACCATTTTATCGACATCGCTCTGATCGCCATGCAGCGCCTCGGCGCCTGCGACCTGTGTGAATGCGGCTGGGCAGCTGTTTGCATTGACCATGAGAAGTGTCAGGTGTTCGGCCAGTGCTTCGTTGCAGGCGGCGTATCCGAGCCGCCAGCCCGTCATTGCGTAAGTCTTGGAGTGGCCCTCAACGACCACGATGCGATCGAGCGCATTCGGAATTTGGAGCGTGCTGAAGTGAGGTTCCTCGTAGCAAATGCGGCTGTAGATCTCGTCCATGATGATGTAGAAATCGTGCTCTACCGCAAGCTCGGCTATCGTTTCAAGATCTTTTCGCGTGAGCATTCCTCCTGTCGGATTCTGAGGGCTGTTTATGAACATCAGCTTTGTTTTGGGCGTTATGAGCGACTTAAGCTCGTCGATGTCGAAGCGGAAGTTGTTTTCCTCGCGCAGAATCATCGGTACGGCTTTGGCGCCGAGGAAGTTCGCAACGCTTTCGTATGCGGGGTATCCCGGATTCGGGTAGACGACCTCGTCGCCTTCTTCGATCAAAGCAAGTGCGGTCAGGAAGATCACCGGCTTGGCGCCCGGCATGATGACGATGTTCCTGTAGTCCAAATCAACGTTGTACCGCTCGGAAAGGTAGCGCGCATACGATTCGCGCCATTCCATCGCGCCCGCGCTCGGCGTGTAATGCGTACACTGGTTGTCTAGTGCCCAGTGCGCCTTGTCAATGATGTTGCGCGGCGTGTCGAAGTCCGGCTCTCCGATCTCAAGGTGGATAATTTCTCTGCCCTGTGCTTCAAGCTCACGGGCCTTGGCGAGTACTGAGAATGCCGCCTCGCCACCCAGACGATTAATCCTTTCTGCGAACTTCATCTGATTCCTCCTGATGTCATCACGGTTTGGCAAACCGCCTGACGGACTTTAATGTTTCTTTTCTCCCAAGTCAACCTGACAGGCTACAAGCCCGGTGATAAGTTTGGGATAGAAATCCGTGCTTTTTTGAGGCATAACCTCACCTCTGCCGGCAACCTCCCGAATCTGGCTCATAAGAGTCGGGTTCATGAAGAACAGGCATTGATGACTGCCGTCATTCACAAGGTTTAAGCCCCTTTCGCGATCTCGTTCATAGCTGATGTTGGTCTTGGCAGCCTGAGCTTCCTTGGTGATTCCGAGGATATTGTCGAGCACAACTTCGTGAAGAACGGCGACATCGAGGGAGTGCCATACGTCCGAGTGATCAGGCGCGAGCTCTCCCATAATCTCTCCGTCGGCAAGCTCGAAGTACCAGTACTTGCCGCCCGCATAAAGCCCGAAGGCGTTTTGACCGGCATTGCCCGCAGCATCATCGAGTCTTCGCTGCATGTCGTTAATATCGCTGCAATCTTCTACGAGGAAAAACTCTTTAAGATCGTGAATGAAGCTTGCGATTTCAAATTTCTTCAGTCCGTAGATAATTCTGAGTGTCGGCAAGATGACAAGCCCCGGATCGCTCATTCCTACCATCGTCATCATCGCGTACTTCGGGTTGTGTCCGTCGGGCCCGCCGGTGAATTCGGATAGGCGGTGGTTGCGGTAGTTTATGGCGGTTTCGTAACGGTGATGACCGTCTGCGATAAACAGGAGTTTGTCGTCCATTGCTTCCTGCACTGCTTTGATCGTTTCAGGATCGGTCACAGCCCAGAGCTTGTGATGTACGCCCGGCTCCTCGTCTATCGTGACCTGGATGTCGGGTTCGCGGCTGCACATTCTGGAAATAATATCTGCTACCTCGTTAGAATCGTCAGGATAAAGCTGGAAAATCTGTCCGAAGTGCGTGTCCGTGTGGGTCAGGAGCTTGAAACGATCCTTCTTTGGCGCATCGAGAGTGCGCTCGTGAGGCTTTACACCGCCCGATTCGTAATCCTGAAGCTCAACCATCGCACAGAGCCCGCGGCGGGTAAATTCCTTTCCGTCAACCGTGAACTGCTGGTGATATGCATAAATGGCGGGTTTTTCATCCTCGACAACAACGCCTTCATCGATCCATTTCGCCCATGTTTCGGAAGCCCTCGTGTAGACGTTGTTCGATTCATCATCAGCCGGCGTTTCCTTGTTTTTGACTATGCGGCAGACGTTGTACTCGCTTGCCGAGTAATACTTGTCCTGAAGGCCGTGCTTGATTCGGTCGTACGGCATGGTTACGCATTTCTGAATATCGCCGACCTTTTCTTTGTTATACCTGGTTCCACGAAACGGCATAATTACAGCCATGGTTTTCCTCCAATCGAATGCGTACTAACCGGCAGCGGCGGATCCCGCCTTGAAGAACTCTTTCAGGATTTCCACCACCTCGAAGCCCACTCGCGACTGGCCTTCGCCTGTCTGGGCACCGACATGCGGGGAAAGAATGACGTTCTCAAGTCCCTCGAACGGGTTGGCTTCGGGAGGTTCAATTTCGTACACGTCAAGCCCCGCGCCAGCGATCTTTCCTTCCTTCAAAAGCGCGACAAGCGCGTTGTCATCGCGTACACCGCCGCGCGAGCAATCCACGAGGAACGCAGTTGGTTTCATCACTCCGAGCGTTTCCGCGTTCAACATATGGTGCGTTTCGGCGATGTGTGGTACGTGAACGGAGATGTAGTCGGACTTGCTCATCACTTCCTCAAGTGAAACGCCTTCGCACGGGAATTCCTTGATGTCGGCGGCGTTAACGTATGGATCGACGCCGATGACCTTCATACCCAGAGCATGGCATCGCGCCCCAAGCGCGCGCGCGATGCGTCCGAGTCCGACCAGGCCAAGCGTTTTTTTCCAGAGTTCGACGCCCTTGAACGCCTTTTTCTGCCATTTGCCTGCCATCATGCTGTTCGTAGCTGGAACGACTTTCCGCGAAAGGGCGAACATCATCGAAAGCGCGAGTTCTGCCACGCTTACGCTCGAAGCCGCGGGGGTGTTCATTACTTTGACACCCTTTTCCTCGGCGTACTTGACATCGATGTTGTCGAGGCCGACACCGCCCCTTACGATTACCTTCATCTCGTCGAAAGCGTCGATCACTTCGCGCGTCACCTTCGTGCGCGAGCGGACGACCATCGCGTTCATTCCTTTGACCGCATCCGGTAGCTTTTCCTTCGAGACATCGGGAGCGTAATTGACATCGAGGTATTCGCATTCCCGCATCTCGTTCATCGGCCCGTCGGCCATTGGATCACAAACAAGAACCTTTCCCATAATTTCTCCTTCGTTAGACTGCATAGGGACGGATTACGATCCGCCCTTGTACATTATTTCCTCAAGCAAGATCGCTGGAATCTTCCGCGATCATCTCAATAGCGCTCTTCCAGATCCTTCATAAGGATCTCCTGCGCAACCTTTACGCCCTTCCCAAGTTCGATATCCACGCCGAAATGCTTCATCGCCATTTCGAATGCGGCAACAGCCATAATCGTTTCGAAGTGATCCTGGTAGCCCAGGTGGCCGATGCGCGTGATTCTGTCCTTGTAGTCATCCTGGCCGGCGGCGAAGTAGATCCCCCAATGGCCGCGACAGTATTTCGCAACTTCGCCGGCTTTCACGTTCTCAGGAAGAAGGATCGGAGTCAGGACATCGCCGGGGCTTTTTTCGTTGAGTAGGCTGAAACCGAGAGCCTTGGCCGCGCTTCGGACGGCCTCGCCCTGGATGTGGCAGCGGTGCTGAACGTTCTCCAAACCTTCATTAAGGATCATTTCGAGGGCGACTTTGAGTTGTTGGTAAAGGCTCACGCCGCTCGTCCAGGCATGGGTGTCCTTACCGTCGGACTTGCGCTGGGCTCGGAGGTCGTTGTAGAAAAGGCGCGTCTTGTGCCCGTCTACCTTTTCCCAAGCACTGTCTGATTGCGCAATGAATGCAAGCCCCGGTGGCAGCATAAGCCCCTTCTGGCTGCCTGTCATTACGACGTCGAGTTCCCATTCGTCCATGGGGCAGGGCATTGCCGTTAGCCCGCTTATTCCGTCAACGACGATCAGCATTCCATGCTTGTGCGCGACTTCGCCGAGCGCCCTGACGGGGTTCTTGATGCCGGACGCGGTTTCGTTTAGCTGAGTGAACACAGCGACAGCGTCCGGACATTCCCCGATGGCCTTTTCGAGCTTGTCCACACTCGCAAAGTCGTCCCATCCGTACTTGACCTCGTGGACGTCACAGCCTAGCTGTCGGCCGATCTTGCCCCAGCGCTCGCCGAATTTACCGCCGTTGAACGTGATCATTTTCTCGCCCGGCGCGACGATCGCGTCAACCACGCCTTCCATCGCGGCGGTACCGGAGCCGAGTAGAACGAGCACGCGCTGCTTCGTCACGAACAACTCCTGAAGCATTTCGGCGCATTTGACGTAGATTTCCTTGAATTGGTCGGTGCGGTGGTGGATCATATCCTTCGCGCCGGCAAGCGCAACATCGCCAGGCACCATAGTCGGTCCCGGTGTAAATAGGTGATACTTTTTCATATTTTCCCTCCAAAGAAAAGAGCAATGTGCTTTTCCAGCCAGCCTGAAGAGACTGCGGCATATAGATTGTATCAGAGCATTTGCCGCGCGAGTGCGCTTGGGAAAATAGTTCCAGAAATAACATACTTCCCCGTGCAACACGCTGATACGCTGTATCGGGCAGATTTCACGGCAATTCTCTCGCTCTCCACGTGAATATCCTTTTCGAAGCTCACAACGGAGTCTTGCTTAAGGCCTTAATGGACGCTTTTGTGAATAGCACGAAAGCCGATGCATCTCAAGATATATCAAACCTTCATTCGGCAGGCTTCCCAGAGCATCCGGCGGTAGCTTTTCGCGGCCGCGCGCGCGGCTTCCGCGAAGTGCTTTTCACCTAAATGCGCGTATTCTTTGGTGAGGTACGCGTACATTATGCCGCGGCTCACGTTGAAGATCGCGCCCGTGCCGTCATCCCTCGTGAAGTTCCTTGCATCTTCCGCCTTGCCGCCTTGCGCGCCGATGCCAGGAACGAGAAACCAGGTTGACGGCGCGATCTCGCGTACGCGCGCGCCCTCTTCGGGATATGTCGCGCCCACGACCGCACCCACCGACGAAAGCCCGTTTTGTCCGATGTGCGGATCTCCCCAGGCCGAGACGAGTGCGGCGACCTTTTCCCAGACTTTTTCACGGCCAACTTCAAGGTCCTGAATGTCAACCGCGCTCTTGTTGCTCGTTCTGCAGAGTACGAACGCGCCCGCGCCTTTCGCGATGTGTGGATCGAATGCGTCGAAATTGTCTTTTCCGAGATAAGGAGCGATAGTCAACGCATCGGCGCGGATCACGTTATCTTCGCCGGTGCAGGTTTGTTCTGCGAACCACCCGCTCGCGTACGCTTCGCTCGTCGATCCGATATCCCCGCGCTTTGCGTCGACGATGACGATCAGGTTCTTTTCGCGTGCATGCTTGATCACGGCGCTCAGGTGATGCCATCCTGCAGGTCCGAGCTGTTCGAAAAACGCGACCTGTATCTTTATCGCGCACGCGATATCGCAGATCGCGTCGATTGTTTCGTTACAGAACTCGCGCATCGAGAGGGATTCAGGCAGGTTTTCCGGGCGCGGGTCGATCCCCGCCACGAGCGTTGATCTCTTGCGAACGATTTCGGCAAGAAGTCTGTCCGAGAAGTTATCTTTCATAATCGTCGCTCTTTTAATGATTGATAGATGCCTCTGCCGCCAAACGAAGGCGATCAGTAGACTATCATCCTTGAGTGCAGAATGACAGCCTGATTATAAACTGCTGTTCGGAATTCCGTGCAGCTTGCAGAGAACTTCTTCATCTGTTTCAGATGCAGCGGCATAAATTTTGTTGCATTTGTCGAAAACGTAAAAAAGGTAATTGCCAAGCGAATTATAAGGGGGTAAAATAGACCGACTGCATCCGAATAATGCGTGCTTGAGAGGCCTGTTTTGAATTTGCCATATAAATCGGGATTCACACTTATTGAGCTGATGATTGTTGTCGCAATCATCGGGATCGTCTCGGCAATCGCAGTGCCCACGCTTCTTTCCAGCCGTACGAGTGCACAGGTTTCCGCAACCAAAGCGATTCTCAGAACGGTTACTGCCGGAGAGCAGACATACTTTGCCAGGACGGGCCTTTTCTCTGATTTCTCAACCCTCTGTGCCGAGGGCATTCTTGACAGCAGGTTTGCATCTGAACCCGTCTTGGAGAACGCGTATTCGATCACAATTCAGCTTCTAGACAGCGGCAGGAGCTTTCTGATTACCGCAACACCGACCATGCCGGATGCGCCGATTCTGACCGTTGATGAAACGTACGAAATTATAGAAAGCTAGTGCGAGTAAAGATCTGAACTTCGTCAGGCGCAACTTAGTGTGGTGATATCAAGTGCAAACGGAGCGAAACTCATCAGACCGCAGTTTTACGACAGATCGGAGTTGTGTATTTCACGAAGCAGTTTCACTTATTCCTTCCACGGCCAGTTTGATTGGTCGCAGCGCTTTGGCTTCACCGAAATCGCGTGCGCCCGCTGTTGAATTTCAACCGCTATATCGTTCGGGATTGACAGGGATGCGGCTTCTTGTGAATTCGCGAATTATCGCGTTTCAATTGAAATTTTCCTCCTGATTTTGCTTGACGAGTAATTCTGTGGTATAATCACGCCGATGACGCGCCGATGTGGTGCGATGTCGTGTGTATGAAGCTGCTTTGCAACCCTGATCGTCTGGATTGATCCCTCCTCGTGTGTGGTTCCCCGGAGATGAGATGGCTTAGTTGTGTCCCATACCGAGACGCTCATCAATTAGGTTTTGGAGTTTTTGAATGAATATCTATGTTGGAAATTTGTCTTACGACTGCAGCGAGGATGACCTGCGCATGGCTTTCAGCGTACACGGTGAGGTTGAATCTGCTCGGATAATCACCGACCGCGACACCAGGCGTTCGAAGGGTTTCGGCTTTGTCGAAATGCCCGACGACGACCAGGCACGCGCCGCAATCAACGCCCTCAACGGTACTGAGCTGGTTGGCCGCACGATTAAGGTCAACGAAGCGCGTCCGCGCGAGGATCGCGGTGGACGTGGCGGCGGCGGTGGCCGCGGGCGCTGGTAAGAGACCTGCCCCAGCCGTAACCCGGCTACAACAATTTTTTGCCTGAGCTGATCCGCGAGATCACTTAGCGGTAGCGCGCGGCAACCCGATCTTGATCCAGGTGTTCAGAATCTGACCACCTAACGCGTTCTGCGCGCAGCCGCGATCTCGTCGGATACGTTTATGAAATGCACGGCGCTGTTCGTCTGCACCTGCTGGGTTTCACCGGCTTATGCGGGGCGCTGCCTGCAGCCTGTTCGCTGGTCAATTCCATCAACATCGTGGAGCCGAGGCTTCAGCCTTGGAATGGGAGTCTTCGCATGCAGCACAGGCGGCACGCCTGTGAGCGAGTCCAATACGCAAGTATCGGTAGAAGTCGATAATGAAATATCGGGCGAAACTTGCGTTTCGCGTTATAGAAATCGGTTGCCCGATTTACTCCGAATCTAAATTTCGCTCCGCTCATGGCGGCGCGGATGCTAGTACAAAAAGCGCCAAAGCAACAATGAATAATAGCGCCAATAAAGCCAATGATCTTATCACGTGCGCATTTCTACTCCTCACTAGGGTTAGGGGATTTGTCCCCTGATTTCAGAATCGCGGCAATTATAGCGTTTTTCCAGATTTTAAAGCGGCCTTCAACAACACTTCATTTGCAGCGCGGGCTGAACTCGCATCCATCGGTCATTCTTGCCTGTGCGCAACCTCTGGATTACGCCTAGCCACGCTCATTATTCAGGACTCGCGATCTCTCCTGCGATTGCGCTCAATGCCGCTGTTATCGGGCTTGAGAGATAAATCTTAGAATCGGGATTGCCCATCCTGCCTTTGAAGTTGCGGTTCGCTGTCGAAAGACACACTTCGCCCGGCGCAAGCACCCCCTCGTGCGCACCAAGACATGGCCCGCAGCCGGGGTTCATTATCACCGCGCCCGCGTCGCTCAGGAGCGCGATGATCCCTTCGCTGAGCGCGGCCTGAAGGACACGGCGCGACGCGGGGAAAATGAGGAGCCGGACGCCCCTTGCAACTTTCCGGCCTTCCAGTACGCTTGCGGCCTGCCGTAGATCGCTGAGCCTGCCGTTCGTGCACGTTCCGATCAACACTTGATCCACCTTCGTTCCGGCAAGCTCGGATGCGGGAATAACATTATCGACCCTGTGCGGCGCTGCGATCATCGGTACAACCCCGGATAGATCGAAGCGATAGGTTTGCGAATAATCGGCATCGTCATCCGATTGGATTTCATCGCACTCGCTCACGCCCGCCTTGGCAAGATAATCGCGGGTCACACCATCCGCAGGGAAGTAGCCGTTCTTCGCGCCCATCTCCGCTGCCATGTTGCAGAGCGTAAGGCGCTCGTCCGTCGAGAGAATGCTCGCCGCATCACCTTCAAACTCGACGGCCGCGTAATCCGCGCCGTCAGCTCCGATCTGGCCGATTATCGAAAGCACGAGATCCTTCGCCGTGACCCCTTTCCGTAAAGCGCCGTCAAGCTTAATCCTTATCGTTTCTGGCACCTTGAGCCAGATTTCGCCGGTCGCCCAGGTCACCGCCATTTCGGTGCGTCCAATCCCGGCGGCGAACGCGCCGAGCGCGCCATGGCTCGTCGTGTGCGAATCAGAGCCGACTATGAGCATGCCCGGCCGCGCGTACCCGAACTCAGCGAGTACCTGATGGCAAACGCCGTCCTCGATGTCGTGGAAATGCTCTATGCCCTGCTCGGCGACAAACCTGCGGATTATCTGGTGGTTCGTCGCGTGCTTGTAATCCGCGGCGGGAACGCAGTGGTCGAGCACGATGAGCACACGCTCAGGATGCCTAATTCTCTTAACACCGAGTTTTAGGAAGTGACCGCTTATCGCCGCGCTGTTGTCGTGACTCAAGTACAGATCGGGCGCGGCCGTTACAATCATCCCGGCGCGCGCGTCAACGCCGGATTTCGCAGACAGAATCTTTTCGGAAAGTGTTTTCCCCATGCTGATCACCCGGTACAAATGAAAATCGGCTGATCGCGCGTACGCACTCCTGAAACCCGCGATTTCGCTCGGGTTTGTGCGTACAGGCTTACCGCCGACTCATGATAACAGCAAAAGCCCGCAGGAATCCCTAACAGATATTTTGTACGCCGAATCACAGGCTGACACCTGGGACTGCGGGCAGCCCGACATCGTTATCCGGCATCAAAGGTGAACATCTCCTGTTTTTTCGGGAAACGAGCAAATTCGCGCGCGTATCGCGCGTGCGCGCGTTCACCTTGAGGCGCGCGTAAACCGGATGCGTTCAGATGAATTTGCCATAACGGCTCAATCATCGTAGAATTGAGATGTGGGCTTTACGGATGTAGTTGAAATCGAGCTTTCCGCGGGCAAGGGCGGTAATGGAAGCTCCTCGTTCGCGCGATACGCGCGCGACCCACTGGCAGGCCCCGACGGCGGAGACGGTGGCAGGGGCGGAAACGTCGTTCTGGCTGTGAAAAGCGATCTGGAAGGACTCGACCACCTGAGCAACACATCTGCTCTTCGGGCCGAGAACGGCAAACCCGGACAGCCCGGCAAGTGCTACGGCAAGGATGCCAAAGATCTCGTCATCGAAGTACCGCAAGGAACGCGTGCGATCTGCTTGAGAAGCGGCGAGGAGATCGCGCAGTTGGTAAGTAACGGCGAACGCGTGACGATCCTTAAAGGCGGCAAGGGCGGGCGCGGCAACGTCAAGTTCGCAACGGCCGCGATACGCACGCCGTCCAAAGCCGAGCCGGGCGCTGAAGGTGAATCCAGGCTTGTCGAGTTGAACTACAAGCAGCCTGCGCCTATCGCCATCCTCGATTCGACATCGAGCGGCGGAAAGGACTACTACTTTGAATTCTACGCACACTTGAGCGGGAACCGCGTGACGGAGTTTTTCTTCTACCTGCGAAAGCCGCGGCGGTTTTTCTGGGAACACAGCTTCAGGAAGTACCCGATGGCGTTTCTCCCTTTCCAACTCAGGAAAAAGCAGAGCGATAACGTGAGATTTCCGAACCTGTCTCATCTTTACTTTGTGCAACTCGCGGTCATGTATCTCGGCGGACTTGCCTCCGGGGACGCGGGCGCTGTTCTGCGCAGGATGCTCGACGAGCTCGAAGACCTTGAGCATCCGAACCTCAAAAACTTTATCGCGGTCGTCGGCGGGCCGGAATTCGGCGAAGCTCCGCCGGAACTTGTGGGCGAGTGGCAGAGGATGTGCGATAATCACTCCGCGCTTAACGGCGTCGATTCGGAAATCATCCGACTTCCCGATGAAGAGCGCGACGGATTATTCGATCCCGTGCTCGATAGGATTGCGAAGATTGGACTTACGTTTGCAAAAGGCGATTGATGACCAGTTCCATCCGGATCGCGCCCTACTTATTTTGATGCTGAAATGCGCTTTAGCTTGAAATCCTGCGGCGGAGTGTCAAGGGAATTATGAAGGTAATTGGAACGTTGAAGCATGAGCGGGTTGGAATAATGGGCGGGAGCTTCAATCCCATCCATTTGGGCCATCTCGTCGCCGCGCAGGAAGTACTGACCGACCTTGGCCTTTCTCGCATTATTTTCGTACCGGCAAATAGAAATCCTTTCAAAGACGGTTCCGAGTACGCGGACAGCTTCCACAGGTACATCATGTGCGTAATTGCAACGAGCCCCAATCCCGACTTCGAAGTGAGCCCGGTCGAGATCGACCGCTCTGAGCCGAGCTACACCGTAGAAACACTGAAGTACTTCAGGAATGAACTCGGCGGTGAAACCGATCTCTACTTCATAACCGGCGCAGATGTCGTTCGGGAGATGAAGAAATGGAAGCATATTCGCGAGTTCTCCCCGCTCTGCAAAATCGTAGCTGTAACGCGCCCGCACGTGGACAACTATAGGGAAGAAGTCGAATTCTTCGAAGGGATTGAGCTTTCGGTCACTTTCCTTCGAATTCCAGCGCTCTCGATAAGCGGTGATGACATCAGGCAGCGTATTCGCGAAGGACGCTCCATCAAGTATCTCGTTCCCGAGAGCATAGAGCTTTATATAAGAAAAACCGGCCTTTACAAACGTATACAGGATGAAGGTCAGAATGGCCTGACCACCGGCAATGTTGGTGATGTTCAATGATCCCTCCCCTGTTGTTTGGAAGAAAGCGCGGGGGTAATGAAAACGAGCGCGATGATTCGCGTCGGGAACCGCCCGTTCCCGATAAACCGGATACAGAAGATACTGCTTTAGGCAGTGTTGAATCCGGTGAACTCGAAGACCGCACCGACCCGATGATGGATGGCAATAGCGCAGATCCGCCTGATCGGGACGGTTGGACGGTTCTCCTCGAAACGACAGCCGGGCGCATCGAAAAAAAAGCAGACGAAACAGGCGAAACCGCAAGATGGGTCGCGGGCTCTCTTGATGAAGACCATCTTTCTCTCCTCAAGGAGCGCATCATCTATCTGGATGCATCTGCGCTCGCTTGCGAGGAATACACCGAAGTGGACGGCAAATTCGCGGTGATTCTCGATGCGCCGCTCGTGAAGCTTGCCGATTTCCTCGCCGACTATCAGCTTCGTCCGGCTGAGGCGATTCAGATGATCGTCGATCTTCTTATCGCGTTGCGCGAACTTGCTGACGCCGGGCTTGCACCCGTCACGATCGAGCGATCCAGCCTGTTTACTTCCCCGATGACATTCGGCGTTGCTGGAACGCATGCTACGTGGCGCGTGAAATTCGCAGCACTTCACGATCTCGTTTCCGCAGACAGCATTGACGATAGCAGGCTGGGAAAGTTTGCTGTGGAGATCGGCGCGGAACTTCTCGATCACGACTGGGATGCGCCCTGGCAAGACGCGGCTGCCAAGCACTGGCGCTCATTTCTCAAGTCGCCTGAAATTGCGGAAGGCGAAATCGGGATCGATGCGCTCCTGAGCAAGATAATCTCCGCGATTCCAGATC
>JAGGVC010000017.1 GCA_021158185.1 bacterium
ACCTGATCTATGCAGATGCACAAGTCAACAGGGTCAAACTGGGCACATTGGCAACAATCGCTGGGCCCGGTGAAGCAAGGACCATCTTGTGCCAGGATGATGCTGAAGCGGCAATCCCGGTCGCGAGCGGAACCCTCTCCCCATACCGGAGCCTCGGCATCCCGCCGGGTGCGCGCGTTGATCATCGCGCGATCGTGCTTCCTTCATCGCGCGCGCGATAGCTGCTGTCAGATCGAAAAAGGCTTTGGCCTTAAACTCCACCTTCCATTACAGGCAGAATTACGCGCGATGGGCGCTCGCCGTCGTGAGAGATATGTTTGTCGCGATCGCGGCCTTTTCAGCTTGCCGGGATGATCGATTCGTTTCATTATATTCAAGCCGTTTTTTTGTTGACATGCTGAAAATTGCCTGATATATGTTCGCCGGCTACTGAAGGAAGGTGCTTTTCATGCTTCTTTCAACAGGGATCTTCAAAGGGGGCGGATGCGTCGGTTCTTCCCATCACACTATTCATCTTAATTTGCTTCGGCACATACCGTGCCATATTTAGGAGGAGAAAGGATGATTTTGAATTTGAAGAGTTTTGGGTTTAGTACGGTCATTATTGTAGTTGCATTCATCAGTTTGGTTCTTGGAGGATGCAACAAGCCAGGTGAATCGGACGAACGAGCGCCAGAGTCCGGAACGCCTGCCAAGGTGGAGTCCGAAACTCTCACCATCAAGGGCTCCGACACGATGGTCCACCTTGTTACCTACTGGGCAGAGGCATACATGAAGGTTCATCCCAATGCCCAGATTTCCGTTACAGGTGGAGGTTCGGGAACAGGTATCGCAGCAATGCTGAACGGAACAACCGACCTTGCAATGGCCTCACGCAAAGTCAAGCCCAAGGAAACAGAATTGGCGAAAGACCAAGGGGTCAGCTTCAACGAGATCATCGTAGCGCGCGACGGTATCGCTGTGGCTGTTCATCCCGAGAATCCGGTGAGCGAGCTTACTCTGGATCAGCTCCGCCAGATTTTCAACGGTACTTTGCGAAACTGGAGTCAAGTAGGGGGGCAGGACGAGGAGATACAGGTTCTTTCGCGTGAGTCGAACTCAGGGACATACGTATTTTTCAACGAGCACGTTCTGATGAAGGACAATTACGGTCAAGCAGTAAGGCTTATGCCTTCAAACGCGGCCATCGTGCAGTCTCTGAGTCAGGATCGCTTTAGTATCGGTTATGTCGGCCTGGCCTATGCCGAGGGTGCAGCTGTCAAGGTAATTGGTGTTAAGAAGGACAAGGAGACCGCAGGGATTACCCCATCACTCGAAACGGTAAGCGACGGGAGTTACCCGATTGCGCGGCCCCTCCATATCTACTCTAACGGGGAACCAGCCGGTTTAGCCAAGGACTTTATCGATTTCGCGCTTTCCCAGAACGGTCAGGATATCGTTCGGGAAACAGGTTACATCCCACTTAAATAGGGGATATTTTGTGAAGCTTTGGCGGAAACACCTTGAACGCGTCATTCAGTGGGGTCTCCTCATTTCCGCGACGGTGACCATCATCGCCGTGCTCCTTATTTTTGTTTTCCTCGGCAAAGAGGGGCTGCCTGCTTTGCTCAAGGTTCCCTTGTCGAATTTGCTTGGGGACCGCTGGATACCGGTTTCATTCGAGAATCCACGCTACGGCGTTCTCCCGCTAATTGCCGGAAGTATCCTCGTTACTTTTCTTGCAACCGTGATTGCCGTACCCTTCGGGGTAGGAGGAGCGACCTATCTCTCCGAATTCGCCGGTCGAGCCGAGCGCGAGATTTTGAAACCGTTTATCGAGGTTCTGGCAGGGATACCGTCTGTTGTTTTGGGTTTCTTCGGTCTCGTGGTGATAGGACCGGCGCTGAAATCGCTGTTCGGACTTACTTCCAGCCTGACAGCGTTGACCGGAGCGATACTTCTCGCGTTCATGGCGTTGCCCACAATCCTGTCTATTGCAGAGGATGCCCTTCGTGCGGTGCCACGATCCTTCAAGGAAGCTTCTTTGGCGCTGGGAGCCACTTCCTGGCAGACCACCTGGAAGGTCACACTTCCCGCAGCGTCGCCTGGAGTTATTGCTGCCGTTCTTCTCGGCATCGGGCGTGTCATCGGCGAGACCATGGCGGTCATGATGGTGACCGGCAATGCAGCTGTACTTACCGCATCGCCCTTCGATTCAGTCCGAACCATTACCGCGACGATTGCGGCAGAGATGGGCGAAGTTCCATTTGGCAGCGATCACTACAGGATTTTGTTTCTTATCGGGCTCTTGCTTCTTGGAATGACCCTAGCAGTGAACCTTTACGCCCGCCGACTCCTCGTCGGAAAAATACGAAGGAGGAAGAGATGAAAGCCAAGCCGTGGGAGAAAGCAGGCCTGTGGGGAATTCGCGTACTAACGTACATGGTTGTACTGGGAATCCTCTTTGTCCTGGGGGACATTGTCACGCATGGGGCACCGGCAGTTACCTGGGAGTTCCTGACGGCCATGCCGAGCAAGGCAGGCGCGGAAGGCGGGATACTCCCTGCGATTGTCGGGACGTTGTGTCTACTGCTGGTCACTATCGTCGTAGCTTTGCCGATTGGAATGGGTGCTGCGATCTACCTATCGGAATACGCAGGCAGTGATCGCTTAACCGAGTGGATTCGACTAGCCATCTTCACGCTGGCGGGGGTTCCCTCCATCGTTTTCGGTCTGCTGGGCTTGGGCCTCTTCGTAATCTTTCTTGGGTTCGGGGCGTCGATTCTGGCGGGGTCACTCACGCTTGCTATTATGATTCTTCCTGTGATCATCGTTTCTAGCGAAGAGGCTCTTCGCACCGTGCCCCAGTCGTTGCGGGATGGCAGCCTGGCCCTCGGGGCGACGCGCTGGCAGACGGTCTGGCGCAATGTTCTTCCCTACAGTTTTCCGGGGATGCTGACCGGCTCCATCCTCGGAATCGCGCGAGCAGCGGGGGAGACCGCACCAATCCTTTTCACCGTCGCCGCCTTCTATCTCCCTCGGCTGCCCAGCTCCGTTTTTGATCAGGTGATGGCCCTTCCTTACCACCTGTACATTCTCGCGACCCAGCATCCAGACTTAGCGCTGGTTCGGCCGAAGCAATACGCAACAGCTTTGGTGCTCGTGACTATTGTTTTAGGAGTAAACCTCTGTGCAATTATCCTACGCAACTACTTTAGAAAGAAATACTGCTGGTGAGAACGAGTCTTCGCCAGGTGAACTGATCCCGAAAATAGAGGTTCGCAACCTCTCGTTTTTCTACGACCAGACGATGGCCCTCGACAAAATTTCAATGATTATCCCCAAACATCGAGTGACGGCATTAATCGGTCCATCAGGATGCGGGAAATCGACCTTCTTGCGTACCTTGAATCGTATGAATGAGACGATCAAGAACACAAGACACGAGGGCGAAGTGTTCCTCGAAGGGATGGAGATTTATGACCGACAAGTGGACGCGGTTGAGATTAGAAAACGCGTGGGGATGGTGTTTCAGAAGTCGAACCCCTTTCCCAAGTCGATCTTCGAGAATGCAGCGTATGGGCCTCGCATTCACGGGACAAATAGAAAGGCGGAGCTTTCTCGAATAGTTGAAGAGTCGCTTCGCCGCGCCGCACTTTGGGATGAGGTCAAGGAACGGTTGGACCAGTCGGCCATGGATCTCTCAGGCGGTCAACAGCAGCGCCTTTGTATCGCCAGGGCACTGGCCACCAATCCTGAGGTTTTGCTCATGGATGAACCGGCGTCGGCGTTGGACCCGGCCTCTACGTCACGAATCGAGGATCTCATCTTCGATCTCAAGAAGCGATACACGATTGTCATTGTTACCCATAACTTACAGCAGGCTGCCCGGGTTTCGGACTTGACAGCCTTCTTTTTCGAAGGACGCTTGATCGAATTCGGAGAGACAAACCAGATTTTTACTCGTCCGAAGAAGAAGAAGACTGAAGACTACGTTACCGGGCGGTTTGGATAATGGAGGAGAAATGTAATGTCAAAGCATTTGCAACGAGATATTGAAGCGCTGAAGAAACACCTCCTCGACATTGGCGAGATGGTCAAGGATGCAACTGACAAGGCGATTCAGGCGCTTATCGAGCGTCAGCGCGAGCTTGCTGAAGAAGTAAGGCAGGGCGATGAATGCATCGATCAGAAAGAGGTACACATCGAGGAAGAATGCTTGAAAGTTCTGGCTCTGCATCAGCCCGTGGCGGCAGACCTGCGCTTCATTATAGTTGTTATGAAAGTTAATAACGACCTCGAACGTATGGGTGATCTCGCCGTCAACATCGCGCAGCGTGCCGCTTACCTATCCGCCTTTGAACCACTGCAGATCGACCTTGCTTTTCCTCGGATGGTGGAAGGTGTTCGCACCATGATCCATGAAAGTCTCGATGCGCTCATCAATCAGGATACGCAGCTCGCTTTGCAGGTACTGATAAAGGACGATCAAATCGACGCACTTAACAGAGAGATGTTTGTGGTCTTGCAGGATCTGATGCAAAAGGATCCCGAATCCATCGAGCAGGCCGTTCACCTGCTTTCCGTTTCAAAGCACCTGGAACGCATCGCGGATTTGGCGACCAATATTGCAGAGGACGTTGTCTTCATGGTGGAAGGGGAAATGATTCGACATCGGGGCGATGCATTCGCGGAAAGGGCGCTAAAACAGGGCTAACCGGATTTAGGCGGGAAAACTCTCTGCAATTAAAGTGCGCCTTCCATTTCAGGCAGAATTACGCGCGAAGCCAAAGCCTTGACGGTTCAGGCTTTGCGGGCTTCTCTGATTCTGTCCACGCGGAACGTCTTGACGAAACCGTCAATGTAGCAGAACGCTTCGAGATAGGCGACACCGCGGGAAGAGTAGAATCCCAGCGGCTTGATTTTGCGCTTGCGCGGGCCCGAAGTTCCTCCTGCGTACGAGATCGCGATGTCCGCGCCGCGCGCGATAGCCGCGGTGAGTGCGGAAAGGTACGTCGGGATCGCGACTTCCGCGCTCTGGTCGGGAATGCCGCAGACGACCGATTTCGGGTAACGGGCGCTCAAGTCCGCGAGCGTCGAGCCGTCCCTATCTATCCCCGTCACCTGCATCAGATAGGATAGCACGACAGCCGTATGGAACGCGTCGCTGAGCGCGCGGTGAAAGCCCTGCATCGCAAACATCGCCGCCTCGACGCCGAGGCAGTCGGGAGCATCTACGTCCATGAACGGAATCTCGATTTTGCTCTGCTCCGCGATGTGCTCGACGACGCTTTCGAGCGAGTGGCTATTGAGCTTGAGCGCTTGGCGCGCCCACGCGCACGTGTCGATGCAGATGAATTCCGCGGGCGGCGTAAGCCCGGTGCGGCGGAACGCGGTCGCGAGAATCCCCAAGTCGTAAGGCGCGTTGTGGGCTGCGAAGACGACTTGCGGGCGAGTCCGCATGTGTAGCTCGGAGCTTGGCGTCGGGGGCGGCTGCATCCTAGGCGGATGAAGCGGTTTTAGCGGTTCACAGGCTGGCTTCTCGCCGCGCAGATGCGGGAAGTCGCGAACGCCCTTGATGAAGCGTTTTACGCCGTCGACTTTCGGGTATACGCCATGGATTATGTCCCACTCCGAGCCTGTCTGCATCCAGGGGACATCGATCGGTACGCCGGGCGGCGCAAGCTTATTCGCCCAGGGCTCCTTAGGCGGCTTCGGCTCGGAATCGGGCGAACGCTTTCGACGGAAGAGCACGCCGCCTTCACGCTCAAAGATAAATTGCGATTCGGGAGCGGCGTCGCTATCGGGATTCTCAGGGCTATCAGTATCTTCTAACTCGCTTAGCCGCTGAGCTTCAAAAGCGCGTTCCCGTAACGCTTTCTCGATCTCAGGCGTCGTCCGCTCGAGCGGCGGCAAAGGTGGCACGTCCAGAAGTATCGGCTTTCCGCCTTCGTCCACTTCAGGCTCGAAACCGAGATCGCCAAGCATGTCGTCGATTGAACGAAACGGCGCGCCTGAGTCGTTTAGAGCTTTACCGGTCGTCGCCCAGTCGAAAAACGCCCGAAGCACGTCGGCGGTTGGCGGTGCATCGCGCACCTCGTCGTCAGTTATGCCGTGCACCTTTGTCGCGTCGGGCGGAATGATCGCATCGGGCCGCACGAGCGTCTGGAACACCCCGGTCGTCACGAAACTCCCGCTCATTCGAACACCCGCGATCTCTACCATCCACGCACTCATCGTAAAAAGCCCCGTCGTCTCCGTGTCGAACACGACGATGGGGAGGGAGGAAAGAGGGGGGTTAGGGAGTGGGGGCATGGGCTGTTTCCTTCAGTTCGCTTTGATCCCACAGCGGTGTGAAATTCCGCCTAATTTCAAATAAGGTATTCACCTTATTAAACATCCTATTTGATCGTCCAGCCACATATTTCTTGAACTCCTCCATTGCACGTTCGGCACGATGATTCTCAATCTTGAATGCGCGAGAATTGATAATCTTCTGAACGTCGCCCAGCTTGAATTCATCCGCTTCATCAATGAATAGGTTTGATGGCCACTTTTCTATCGCCTTCCCGCTCTTGCTATATTGGTTCTTTTTGATTTTGTCCAGTTTGTCAAGCGGCCAGTCAGCTAACGCAGCTCTGTTCAAATCCTCATGCAGCGCCATCATGTTTCCCCAATGCCATACATGCCATCGATCTCGATGAGCGCTCAGCTTATGACTTCCATCCTTCTTGATGCGGAATCTATCGGCTTTACTTTGAGGATAGATATGATCCCACTCGATTTTATGAGGGACATCAAATGGAATTTCCTGAGCGATGCACAACATCATCTTACCGTTCGTGTTAACGAAAGCAAGTGTCTCTGCTTGATCTGTCAGAGTCAGAATCTCTCGGTGACCCAGGGCAGGCTTCTTCTTTTCTTCACTCCACCATTTCTCTCTAGTAGATTCTAATATTGAAGAAACAGGGAAACACTCTCTCTTGTGTTTCTGGTCTATTGCAATCTGGAAAGCAAGGCGGGAATAAGCATCACCAAAAATTGTGTGAAGCCTAAGTCCTGTCGCTCCAACCAGGTAGGCATATACCGCTTCCAAGTTTACTGAAGCAATATGGTCATGAAATCCTGCCCATGCCATAACATGGTCCCAGCAGTGAACATTTACGAATCTAAGCCCGTATCCGATATTCGATTCATTAATTATTCGGTCGGAGAGAATCTTCAATTTAGCGATGAAATCTTCAGTATATTTGCTTTTATTTTCTGAGATTTTCTCCATTTCATTTTTCAGTTTTCCGCCCTCGACGCCATCTAGTCGCTCGACGCTAAGAGGAAGCAAATCTCTCTTGTAAAGATTGTAGTGAGCTATTCTCGCGAGAACTCTGAGTGCAGTCGGACGTCTTATGAGTCCTCCCATAGCGTTTTCGATTCGCGCAAGATGCTCCTCTGTATCCGGCCACAGCGTTTTGACTGCGGCAAAAAACGCATCCTCTCCCGCTAGCCTCACGCCCTCCAGGTTTGAACGCAGAAATACTTCAAGCACATCGGTTGGTCTGTCAAGCCGTATGGTTCTCGCAGGAATCCGAGGTTCAAACCAAGCCTTCAGTAGGCGTCTGAAATTGGCAATGACCAAGTCCTTTATGCCCTCCTTATCGAGTTCATTGAGTTCGCTTGCTTCAAAGCCGGCATCCATCTCCTTGATGAGGAGGAATAGCTCTTCGTCGGCACTACGAATTAGTTCTCTATGGTCGGTACCTTTAGGTAGCTTTTGATCCCAGTTAAGAAAGCCGCCGAGTTTGAACCAGCCAAATACTGCATCTTCGTAAGTCCCATCCGGACGAGGCTTACCAAGTTTTTTGCGATCTCCGTCTTCGATCCCCTTAATATACTTGTCCAGGTGTTTTGCCTTCTTCCTCGAATCAACTAGTTTCGTTTCGAGCTTCACAGCCAAATTCACGAAAAACTCTCCAAAGTCGTCGGAAAACGCAGATTCACCACTCGCCTCAGAAAAGATGCATGCAAGCGCATGAATGCGCTGCTGCCCGTCTACCAGTTGAGGTTTGGTGGCCGAAAGTTTTTCGACTTGGCCAGCCCGATTCGCTTTATCGCGAAGATCAATGCCATACGATTTTTGCTGCAATTCACAAAACAACAAACTCCCTATCGGATACCCGCGCAACAGCGAGTCGAGCAGACGCACCATGCGTTCTTCATTCCACAGCAGATTTCGCTGTACGATGGCAAGATGCCAATCTTCGCCAGATTCGTCTGGCGGCAGTACGCGACGCCTTACGATATCCCTTACGGAATAGAGGGGGACGTTGTCCGTACTTAACCTTACTTCCTGCTCGCCCATTTCACACCTCGCTTGCTTGAACTGCGTTTGAAATGTCACGCCAAACCATATCTCTTTGCGTCTGAATTGTCAATGCGTGATGTTGCGCCCTTACCGTTTGTGCGTGCTGCGAGGCGGTAGAGGCGCTGCCAGCGTTCTCTACATTTCCACCACCGGCAATATCACCCTCGACTTGCGCTCGCTGTAGTGATGGACGGTGTTTGTCGCGATGACGGTGCGCACGGCGCTGCCCGGCGGGTCGAGCGTATTCGTATGCGCTGCGAATTTCGGGACGGCGGCGCTCGCCACTTCGAGCCGGATTCTATGGCCCGCGAAAATCCTGATGCCCGTCGCCCATAGGTCGATCCGCACCTTCACGATATCGCCCGGCTTGACGGGATCGGGCGTCTCAAGGCTCTCGCGCAGCGCCAGTCTGATGTTGCCGTCGCAGAGTTGGCGCGCCACGCCGTTCGGATGTACGTCGCAGAGCTTGGCCACAAACTCGGTGTCCTCGGCTGTGGACGAAACCCACAGCTCGGCGAACACGCGGCCGCAGATGAGCATGTCCTCCGTAAGCGGCTCGGTCGTGTAACAGAGCACGTCGTCGCGGCGCTCGACCGGCCTTGCATCGAACGGCCCGCCGACCTGGAGCGTGCCCGCATCGTAGAGGTATGGCGTGGGATGATCGGGATCGTAGATGTAGCTGTCAGACGCTGAACCGCCCGCAGGTGCATCGGTGCTAAGCGTCCCGTCGCCGAACATCGTATTCGCACTGCCGCCGCTGCTTAGGTAGAGCGATTTTTCCTTCGCATCCGGTGGCGGCCAGTCTTCGAAATCGCGCCATTTGTTCTCGCCCATTATGAAGATTCGCGCGCGCGCGCGATCGCCCCATTTTGAGTCGTCGCCCTTTATCACCTTGTCGAGCCACGAGATGATGTAGCCGTCTAGGTCGATTGTCTCCTCAGGCCCGAAATCCACGCCGTGAATGATGCACTTCGTGTTCGTCGCGTGCGGCCAGGGGCCGATCATGACGCATTGCTCGTCTTTCGCGGGCGCGATCGCGCGCGCGCGCGGATAGTTCATAAAAGTGCTCGCGCCGTCGTCGTCGTACCACCCGCAGATGTGGAGCGCGGGTATGTCGAGCTCGCCCATCCTGTGCATATAACACGCGCGCTTCCAGTAGTCGTCCTTCAGGTGATGCGCCATCCAGTCCCGCCACGCTTTCGACGTGAATCCGAGCTTTTCGTCGAGCCGGTCGAGCGGGCGGAAGCCGTAGAGCGATTCCCAGTCGTAGTGAGCGATCTCATGGTTCGTCCGCCCGTGTATGAACATCGCCCATGTGATCATGTTCCAGAACGGCGAGCCGTTCATCCAGGGCACGTTCACGACGGGATCGGGCAGGGCGACGATTGGCACGATGGCTTTGAGCGCGGGATGATGGTCGAACGCCTGCACCCAGGCCGAGTAGCCCTCGTAGCTTCTGCCCATCGCTGCGATACTGCCGTTGCAGAAGTCCTGCGCGGCGAGCCATTTCTGTGCGGCGCGGCCGTCCGCCGCCTCGCTAAAAAACGGCTCCCACTCGCCATCCGAGTCGTAGCGCCCGCGAGCGTCCTGGATCGCGACCGCGTAACCCGCCGCGGCGTACCTGCGTGCAAGCGGAATCTTCTTTACGCCGTCGTTATTGGAATACGGCGTGCGGATGAGTACCACCGGCC
>JAGGVC010000004.1 GCA_021158185.1 bacterium
AGGTGGAACTCATCAGTCCGATTGCGATGGAAGAAGGAATGAGGTTTGCGATACGAGAAGGCGGACGTACGATCGGCGCAGGCCGAGTTACCAAGATTATCAAGTAGGGTGGTTTTACTAAATGGCTAAAAAGGGTGACAAGCGGTTTATGGTCATTCTTACGTGTACGGAGTGCAGTTCGCGCAACTACTACACGGAGCGTAACAGGATTAACACACCCGCGAAGCTTGAACTTAAGAAGTACTGCAGATTCTGTAGGAAACATACTCTTCATAAGGAAACCAAGTAAGGGGACCGTGATCCGGAGTAGGCCCATAGTTCAAGGGTAGAATAGCGGTCTCCAAAACCGTTGATGCGGGTTCGAATCCTGCTGGGCCTGCTTTGATAACTCGGTTATATTTTTTGGGAGTGTTTAGATCTTTGATGGGTGCTGAAGACGAAAAAAGGATGGGCGGATTCAGGGAGAGAGTGATCCAATATTTCCGTGAGCTCTCCATTGAATTGAAGAAGATTACTTTTCCCGAGCATAATCCCGTGCCGTTCAGAAGGGGCTGGGCAAAGGCGGAGCTATGGCGTGCAACGATTACCGTATTCATTTTCACGGGGCTCTTCGCAATCATCCTTAGTATCCTCGACATCATAATGACAAAGATATTCGGGTTTATCTTCGGATAGCGTTCGTTCGAGACAATACACAAGGGGTTGACATCACATGCGCTGGTATGTACTTCACGTTTTAAGCGGATATGAGGAAAAGGTCGCCAACGCGATCACTCATATGATGGAGTACGGTCAGCTTGGCTCAGATGTAACGGATATCGTCGTGCCGTGTGAGAGGAAGCTCGAAAACGTGCGCGGAAAGAGGAAGACAACTACGAGGAAGATTTTTCCCGGCTACATTCTGGTGCAGATGACACTTGACAACAGCAACCGTTACCTTCTGCGTCAGGTTCAGGGAGTGATCGATTTCGTGAAGAGTGCCGACAACCCTCAGCCTTTAACGGAGGACGAGGTTAATCAGATATTCGGTCGTATGGGCAAGGAGACAGCCGAAATCGAGACATCCTACAACGTCGGGGATACTGTGAAAGTTCTTTCCGGCCCGTTTGCTGAAGCGATAGGCAAGGTTCGCGAGATCGAGCCTGAACGTCACAAGGTTAAGATAATGGTAAGCATCTTCGGAAGGGACACGCAGGTCGAGCTTGATTTCGAGCAGGTGGAACTTTTCGATGCGAGTAAATCCGCCGCCAAGAGCGAATCGGAGCAGGAATAACCAGGGAGGCTTGTTGTGGCAAAACAAGTGATAGGAGTAATTAAGATACAGATAGCGGGAGGCGAGGCGCGTCCCGCACCGCCCGTAGGCCCGGCACTTGGGCAGTACGGCGTTCAGATAATGGATTTTTGCAAGCAGTTCAACGCTGCAACGAGCAGCAAAGCCGGCGAGCTTATCCCTGTCGTAATCACGATTTACGATGACAAGAGCTTCAGCTTTATCATGAAGACCCCCCCGACAGCCGTCCTTCTGAAAAAGGAACTTGGTATCGAAAAGGGGAGTGGTGAGCCGCATACGAATATAGTAGCAAAGGCAACGAAGGAGCAGCTTCGAAGAGTCGCGGAGGTTAAGTTACCGGACCTCAACACCAATGACATCGAGATGGCCATCAGAATAGTGGCGGGATCCGCGCGCCAGATGGGCATCGAAGTGGTGGACTGAGGGAGGCATAGGAGGATTTTATGCCGAAAAGAAGTAAGGTTTACCGCCGTAAGGCGGAAGGTCTTGGCGAGCGAAAAAGACTGCACGAACTGAAGGACGCCATCGGCAAGCTGAAGGCTCAGGCGCACGAGCGTGAATCCTGCGATCTTCACATAAGGCTTGGAATCAACCCCAGAAAGCCGGAGCAGAATTTGCGCGGAAACCTGGTTCTTCCGAAGGGAACCGGCAAAACGCCGACTATTCTTGTATTTGCCAAAGGCGATAAGGTGGCGGAGGCGCGCGATGCCGGTGCCGATTATGCAGGACTGCAGGACCTGATCGAAAAAGTCCAGGGCGGATGGCTTGACTTTGACGTCGTGCTTGCCGTACCGGACTGTATGAAGGAAGTGTCCAAAGTAGCACGTATACTCGGCCCCCGCGGACTTATGCCCAGCCCGAAGAGCGGCACCCTGGCTGATGCGATCGGTCCGCTCGTAAAGGAATTCAAGGCAGGAAAACTCGAATACCGAAATGACAAAACCAGCATCATACACACTACAGTCGGTAGAATGAGCTTCCCTGTCGATGACCTTGCCGAGAATGTAACACACGTCATGGACGTCGTGATGAAGGCAAAGCCCGCAAGCGTGAAGGGGACGTTCGTTAAATCGGTATTTGTCGGTTCCACACAGGTACCGGGCTTAAAGCTCGATGTCGGGCAATTCACGCGGTAGGAGGATAACCGGTCATGTTGCACAAAGAAAAAGAACCGCGCATAGAAAGGATTGTGCAGATTCTTTCCAAGAGTAATTTCGCATTTCTGATTGATTTTTCTGGGAATTCGGTACCGGAGATTGATGAGTTCAAATCCGCTATTCGCGAGAGCCGAGGCGATTATACTGTTGTTAAGAACACGCTTGCAAAGGTCGCGATAGGAAGGATTGATGACCCATCCTGGGATTCGAATATTGAATCCTGTTTTGTTAAGAGCACTGCACTTGTTTACGGAGAAGATGATGTCGGAGCGTGCGCCAAGGCAATTGAGAAGTACCACAAGAAGCACAGGGACAAGTTCAAGGTAAAGGCCATTATTTTCGACAAGCAGTTTCACGGGCCAGATGAATTCAAGAGCTTCGCGGGGCTTCTCTCGATGGACGAGGTCAAGGCGCGGCTTCTTGGAATTCTGAAGGGTGCACAGTCGAAGTTTGTAAGGCTTTTGAAGACCGGGCCGCGGCAGTTCGCGGGCGTTTTGAGGAATTATGCTGAAAAGCGATCCGGCGATGAGTAATTCTACCGGATGCGCGACGGTTTACAGGTAATAGTTGGAGGTTTGTGATGTCCAAAGAGAGCATTATTGAGGCATTGGAGAAGATGACAATCGTTGAAGTAAACGAGCTTGTAAAAGAGCTCGAGGAACGCTGGGATGTTAGCGCCGCCAGCTTCGCTCCTGTTGCAGTTGCTGCGGCACCTGGCGCAGGAGCAGGTGAAGGCGAAGCGGCAGAGAAGTCCACCTTTGACGTGGTTCTCAAGGAAATCGGTGACTCAAAACTCAATGTCATCAAGGCTGTCAAGGAAATTCTTGGTGTCGGCATCAAAGAGGCCAAGACCGTTGTCGACGCGACACCCAAATCCATCAAAGAAGGCGTGGGCAAGGACGAAGCCGAAGAGATCAAGAACAAGCTGGTTGATGCCGGTGCTGTTGTGGAGCTTAAATAATTAGAGCGTCTGTTGAAGTTTGTATTTCGAGGGGCGGCGCATTCGACTCCTGCCCCTTGTCGCGCGGCTGAGTTCGCGAACTTCAGGTTCTATCGGAGGGCTCGAAATGAATTTTCTAATCGAGCGGCGAGTCAAGCTTGCCGAAGATGACAAGGTTCCTCTTCGCAATTTGCTGGACATTCAAACTAACTCATTTGAGAATTTCTGTTTTGAGGGAATAAGGGAAGTATTCGACGAGGTATTCCCGATCGTCTCGAATGACGAGGAATTTGAACTGGATTTTGATAATTACTACATAACCACGCCCGAACTTGAGCTGATGGACTGCTTCGAGCAAGACAAAACCCATTCAGGTACACTCAGAGGCATCTTCAGTTTCGTTAACAGAAAGACCGGCGAAATCAAGGAGCAGGAAGTTTACATCGCCGAGATGCCTTTCATGACACCTGCAGGTACGTTTGTGATTAACGGTGTTGAGCGCGTAATCGTCTCTCAGCTCGTCCGCAGTCCCGGAGTTTACTTCACTCATGGCGATAAAAGAACATCCGGCGAGGATGCCTTCATGGCCAAAGTGATACCCTATCGCGGCGCTTGGCTGAAGTACGAGTACGATAAAAAGAATAGCATATACCAGGTTCGCATCGACAGCCCGCGGCGGGTGCTCAAGGTTCCAATCACTACTTTCTTCAAGGCCCTTGGTTTCGAAATTGACAACATAAACCACACGATTTACTATCCCGACAACAGGTTTACGAAAGAGCAATGGCCCAACCCTCAGCTCGAAATCAAGGATACGCTTCACCACACGCTTGAACGCGATTTCACGAGAAACACACTGGACGCGCAGAAAGAGATATGGCGGAAGTTGCACCCGACCGAGCCTTTCAGCAAGGAAGTTCTGTCTGCAATGCTGCCCTCCAGGTTCTTCGACGAGAAACGCTACGACCTTGCAAAAGTTGGGCGGTATGTACTCAATGAGAAGCTTGGACTCAAGATACCTGCTGACATCCGAACGCTTACCCACGCCGATCTGCTTGAGGCCTTCAGGCTCTTGCACGATCTTCAGGAGTATAACGAGGGCGAAATAGATGATGTCGAGCATCTTAACCTCGAAAACAGGCGCGTCGAACATATCGGGGAGCTTTTGCAGGCACAATTCAGACGCGGACTTCTCCGCGTTGAGCGCATCGTCAAAGAGAAAATGATGATGCCCGATATCGAGAAGGAGAGCCCTAAAACCTTACTGAACACGCGACCGCTTATCGGCGTTTTGAAGGAGTTTTTCGGAAGTTCCCAGATGTCCCAGTTCATGGACAACACAAATCCTCTGACAAGCCTTACTCACAAACGTCGTTTAAGTGCGCTTGGACCGAAGGGACTGACAAGGGAAAGCGCAAGATTCGATTTCCGCGATGTTCACCACAGCCACTATGGTCGTGTCTGCCCGATCGAATCGCCTGAAGGTCCGAACATCGGGCTAATCAGCTCACTTGCCACATATGCGAGGGTTGACGAAAACGGCTTTGTAATTACGCCATTTCTGGAAGTGAAGAATGGTGTAATTCAGAAGGACAAGATCGTCTATCTTACGGCAACAAAAGAGAAGGGTTACCGTATCGCTCCAAGTACCACAGCACTCGATAAAAGCGGCAAAATCGTCGAAGATAGCCTCTTTGTCCGGCATAGAAGCAATTTCGAAGTTGTCTCGTCCGAGAAAGTTGATTTGATTGAGGTCTCTCCGATGCAGTTCATATCGGTGACTACTTCGCTCATTCCATTTCTCGAACATGACGATGCAAACCGCGCCCTGATGGGTTCGAATATGCAGCGCCAGGCTGTTCCCCTGCTCTTCCCCGAAAGCCCGCTTGTCGGAACTGGAAGCGAGATGGCGATTGCACGCGATGCAGGATCGAGCGTTCGCAGTCAGTTCTGCGGAAGAATCTCTCACCTCGACTCAAAAAAGATCAATATTGAGAAGGGAATCGTGTGTGACGCACATTCCGGAGAAATCCTGGACTTCCCGAACTTGGAAGCTCAAGGTACTGGCGAAGTACTTAACAGAAACAAGTTCGAGTACATCTTCAGTGCACCCACGCCGCATCAAATCATCCATACTGACGTACCGTTTGAAGACAGAAAATTCGTAGGCCTTAACCGTAATCCTGAGACGATTCGGGCTACGGTGAGGCTTCGCAAGTTCCAACGCAGTAATCAAGGAACACTGATCGACCAGCGTGTCCGCGTAACGAAGGGCGCAGCGATTATTAAGGGCGATCTACTTGCAGACACCGCCTCAACCGATAATGGCGAGCTGGCCCTGGGCAGGAACATTCTCGTGGCGTTTCTTCCTTGGCGCGGCTACAACTTCGAAGATGCGGTGGTGGTAAGCGAGCGGCTTGTCAAAGAGGAGTTCTTCACGAGCCTTCACATCGAAAAACACGAGTGTGAAGCTCGCCAGACGAAGCTCGGTCCGGAGAAGCTGACACGCGAGGTACTCGGACTTGCCGAGGAGTACATCGAGAAGAATCTCGATGAGCGCGGAATCATCCGGGTCGGAGCTGAAGTCAAGAGTGGTGATGTGCTCGTAGGCAAAATCACTCCTAAAGGCGAAAGCGATCTTTCCGGCGAAGAGAAACTCATCCGCGCAGTATTCGGTGACAAAGGCAAAGGCTTCAAGAACAGCCCTCTCAAGGTCCCTCACGGACAGGAGGGTGTGGTAATCCGCACACAATACTTCAGCCGAAAGGACGGTGTGGATCTGACTCACAACATCGTCGAGCTTGCCCGCGTTTACGTCGCCAAGAAAAAGGCTCTGAAGGTAGGCGACAAAGTTGCGGGAAGGCACGGAAACAAGGGCGTTATTTCGATTGTCGTGCCAGCTGAGGATATGCCCTTCCTTCCCGATGGCAAACCCGTTGACGTCGTACTCAATCCGCTTGGCGTACCTAATCGAATGAATATCGGTCAGGTGCTGGAAACACACCTCGGTCTTGCCTGCGGTTTCATCGATCAATCCGAATCCTCGGAGATCATCAAGCTGCTTGAAAGGAGCAAGGACATTCCCCTGGAAAAGAGCAAGGACCGGTTCAATCTTAAGATCAATGAAATACACACGCGCAAGATCGATCAGCCGATGCGCATCTGCTCGCCCGTCTTCAGAGGAATAAGCGAAGAACAGATACGGGTTCTTTTCGATCACCTCGGGCTTCCTCTCGATGGAAAGACTGTTCTATTTGATGGTGTAACCGGCGAACCCTTCAAGGAACGAGTACTCGTCGGCATGATGTACATCATGAAGCTCAACCACCTTGTAGATGACAAGATGCATGCGCGAAGCACCGGCAGTTACGCGCTTATCACACAGCAACCCCTGGGCGGAAAGGCGCAGTTCGGTGGACAGCGTCTCGGCGAAATGGAAGTTTGGGCGCTCGAAGGCTACGGAGCTGCATATCTTCTGAAGGAAATGCTTACGAGCAAGAGCGATGATGTTTCCGGCAGGAACGCAACTTACAAGGCAATCGTTGATGGAAAGATGATTCCCGAACCGGGCATTCCGGAAAGTTTCAATGTCATCGTAAACGAGCTGAAGAGCCTTGGACTCGATGTTAACGTTGAAACGGATGAGAGCGAGCTGAAGGCCATTTTTGAAGACAGAATGCGAATGAGAAGAAGGCCGAAATCGTTCGCGGATCTCGAAGAAGGCGGTGAATTCGATGCCTAAATCATTGATCAAGAAACTGCGTATCGGCCTTGCCTCTCCCGAAGTAATAGAGGAATGGTCTTCAGGTGAGGTCAAGAAGCCTGAGACGTTTAATTACCGCACATACAAGCCGGAAAAGGAAGGGCTTTTCTGCGAAGTGATCTTCGGTCCGACTAAGGATTTCGAGTGCGCGTGCGGCAAGTACAAGAAAGTTCGATACAAAAACACTCGATGCGATCGCTGTGGCGTTCTGATTACTAAATCAAGTGTGAGGCGAGAGAACAGCGGACATATCAAGCTTGCCTGCCCGGTAGCGCACATATGGTTCACAAAGAGCATTCCCAATCGATTCTCCGCCCTTCTCGGAATAAGTGCCAAAGAAATTGAGAAGATCATTTACTACGTGAACTTTGTTGTTTTTCACGTTAATGAGGACTGGCTCAAGGAAAACCTACCGGAAATCGAGCTTGCCGTAGCCGAGCAGATAAATCTACTCAACGCACAGAAAATCGAGCTTCGTGATATTCGTGAGCTTGATATGTTCGAACTTTTGTCCGCCTGCGACGGCATTTCGGATGAGGAGCGTTCGGCAGCGGAAAAGCTTTCGAAAACATTTGTGAAGCCCGGCGGAAAGGTGATCTCGGACGAGAAATACGCATCTGATGTCGCTCTCCTTAAGGAATCAGTCGTTCGCACCAGTGTTCTCGATGATTTTATGCTCGCACATAATGTCGTCGATCCGGTTTCATTCGAAGTTGTAGCGGAAGCCTGGGCAAAATTCACATTCCCGACTGTATCGAAGCTTGTTGATCTGGGAATCTTCAAGGTTCCGGCTGAGAACATCAAAACACGTGAGGAAAACAAGAATCTTATTACGGAAATCGAACGTCAGATAAAAAGCCTCTCACGCGGAATGGACGTATTGAGAACCGTCAAGTATATGAACAGGTTGTCCGACCAGGATTTCGATAACTTTGAATACCTCAAATACGTCGTCCAGCGAGAGATGGGCGTGGATCTTGGCGATTTCATTCAGATGGGAATGGGTGCAGGCGCACTCCGCGAAATTCTCCGCAAACTCGACCTAAGGAAACTCGAATATGAGCTAGGCGAAGAGCTTGAGAAGATTAAACACAGGCGCACTTCGCAAAAACGCAAGAAGCTTGTAAAGCGACTCAAGACTGTGCGAGCATTTCTCAAGAGCGAGAACCGTCCCGAATGGATGATTCTCTCGGTCTTGCCTGTTCTTCCTCCGGAACTGAGGCCGATGGTTGAGCTTGAAGGAGGAAGATTCGCATCAAGCGATCTCAATGATTTATACAGACGCGTGATTAACCGCAACAACCGCCTAAAGAAGCTCATTGACATCAAGGCGCCTGAGAGCATTCTTCGTAATGAGAAGAGGATGCTTCAGGAAGCTGTGGACAGCCTGATCGACAACGGCAGGAAGGGGCGCGCAGCGGTCAACACCAATAATCGCGCTCTGAAATCTCTATCGGATATGCTGAAGGGCAAGCAGGGACGATTCCGCCAGAATCTCCTCGGAAAGCGCGTTGATTATTCAGGCCGAAGCGTGATAGTTGTCGGCCCGAGGCTCAAGCTGCACCAATGCGGCATTCCGAAGTACATGGCGCTTGAACTTTTCAAGCCATTCGTACTTAACAGGCTCATCAATCCCGATGATCCTCACCAGAATATATCCGCTGCCCGAAGGATGCTCGAAAAGGCTGAGGATCCGCTCGTGTGGGACAAGCTCGAAGAGATCATCCAGAATCACCCCGTATTGCTCAACCGAGCGCCCACGCTCCACAGGCTCAGCATTCAGGCGTTCGAACCCGTGCTTATAGAGGGCAAGGCGATCCAACTCCACCCGCTGGCATGCGAGGCGTACAACGCGGACTTCGATGGAGATCAGATGGCCGTCCACGTTCCGCTTTCCACAACCGCTCAGGCGGAAGCTCGTATCCTTATGCTCAGTGCGAACAATGTTCTTCTGCCCGCAGATGGCAAACCGGTCATAAGTCCAACCAAGGACCTCGTTCTTGGGATGTACTATCTGACCCAGTCATTCGGAGCGCCGGATGATCCAAATAAGGTCCCGATCTATTCCGGGTCGGATGAGGCGATGATAGCGTACGAGAACGGATACTTGAAACTTCAGGATTGGCTTCGTATCCCGATGAACCGCGTTGTGCTCGAATACGTGGACACTCCCAATGCCGACCCGCAGGATGCTAAAAGGGATACGCGGCGCGTTCAGTATTACGATGAAAGAAAGGAATCCCCACCTTCTGTACGTGAATTCACCGAAGCTGTTCACTGTAAGAATCGATGGATTCTTACGACAGCGGGTCGTGTGCTTGTGAACCGCGAAATAAGAAGGATCGAGGAACAGTCCGATATGACCCCCGAGGAAGGGCTGCCATATGTGAATATCATTCTCGACAAGAATTCGCTGTCCGACCTGATCAGGGACTCTTATCGCTTGTGTGGAGCTGAGTTTACGGTTGTTCTTGCCGATCTCATAAAGGATCTCGGCTTCGAGATGGCAACCCAGGCAGGTATAACCATAGGCATTACCGACATTTGTATTCCTTCCGAGAAGAAAAAAATAATCTCTAAGGCAAACAAGGAAGCCGATAAAGTCTGGAGTAAGTACAACAAGAAACTCGTAACTCAGCAGGAGAAGGACGAGGTAATAATCGCAATCTGGGATCAGGCCACGAAAGACCTGACCAAGGCGATGAGACTAAACTTCGGCAAATTCAACAGCATCTTTATGATGGCTGAATCCGGTGCGCGCGGCAAGATCGACCAAGTTCGCCAGCTTGCAGCGATGCGCGGCCTGATTGTCGGTCCGACCGGTAACATCCTTCCACTTCCAATACAAAGCAACTTCCGCGAAGGCCTGAGCGTTTTCGAGTATTTCATCTCTACACACGGTGGACGCAAAGGGCTCGTCGATACAGCTCTTAAAACCGCAGACAGTGGGTATTTGACTCGACGGCTTGTTGACGTGGCTCTTGATGTATCCATCAGAGAATACGATTGCGGTTCCAGGGAAGGCATTTACGTCGAGCTTGAGGACCTAAAACCTCCCGAGATCGCAAGGAAGATTATCGGAAGGGTTCTCGCCGAGGATTTCCGTGATACTGAAACGGGTGAACTGCTTTTCGAAAGAGATTGCGAGATAGATTACAAGATGGCTCTTCTGATCTCCCAGGTTGCACCGCCAAGACTGAAAGTGAGAAGTGTTCTTACGTGTCATTCGACCGATGGAATATGCGCAAAATGCTACGGCTGGGATCTTTCAGCAAACAGACTCGCCGAGATCGGGGATCCGGTAGGCGTTATCGCTGCTCAATCTATCGGCGAACCGGGTACACAGCTTACTATGCGTACGTTCCACATCGGAGGGGTAACCGAAGAGGACTATGACGTAGTCAGGGTCAGGAAACTCAAAGACGGAACGGAGACTGACTTCAACATTCGTACTTCGAAAGACAACAGCCTGACAGTTAAGGTAGGTACACGACTATCTACCGCCAGCCACTACTTCGACGCTCGCCATGAAGTTGTAACCGACGAGGACGGAGTTGTTACCGGAATCGATCATAAGAGCGATGAAGTAACGATTAAAACCATTAGCGGCGTGGAAAAGGCATTCGCCGTCCCGCGTGGAAATGTAATAATCGTCAAGGTTGGAGACAAGGTCAGCTCTCACGATAATTACTTCGACAGGCTCAAGAAGCATCGTGCCGATTTCGACTGTGAAATAATTGGTATTCGTGACGTTCACAAGATGGCCAAGAAAGCAGGTGCGAAAAAATTGGGTGATATCACTCAGGGACTTCCTTTCGTCGAAACCATGTTCGAAGTGCGCAACGTGAAAAATCCAGAACTGCTGTGCGAGGCTCCCGGCGAAGTCACCGATATTGAAAGAGTCACGCCGTACAAGGTGAGCTTGCGCGGTGTTGAAGGTATGCAGGAGAAAAACTATGAAATTATGGTCTCCGAGAAGAACCCGCTCGTAGTCAAGTACAGAAGTACATTAAAGAAGGGCGACAGCTTCGACAAGAACGGGGAATTCAAGGCGGAATTTGCAGGTACTGTTGGACAGCTCTTCCCCGAGGAAAAGAAGTCCTTCCATCGAATAAGTGTGCTTCAAGAGGACGGTGAAACGGTTGTCTATGAAACTCGGCACGAAGCCAGGCTGCTTCTTGTCGATGTAGGCGATAAGGTAGAAACGGCCTCACCGCTTTGCGATGGCGAATTTGATGTGAGAAAATATCACGAGCTCAAGGGTGACCTTGCCACGCAAGTGTATCTCGTTCGAGCGATCCAGGATATATACGAAAGTCAGAACGTAAGCCCGAACAGCAAGCACATCGAAATAATCGCAAGCCAGATGATCAAGTATGTCCAGGTCGAAAATGTGATGGATGCAGAAAACATCTACGAAGGCGACCTGATCGAGAAGAAGCGGTTTAATGCACTTTGTGCAGAGCTTGAAAAGGATGGCAAGAACCCACCCACAGGCAAATCCCTCCTTCAGGGAATTTCGAAGGCAAGTCTGTCAACAGGCAGTTTCCTTGCAGCGGCGAGCTTCCAAGAAACCACGCGCGTACTTACCGAGGCATCGATTGAAGGCAAGGTAGACCTCCTGGAAGGACTGAAGGAGAATGTCATTATCGGCGGCTTGATTCCCGTCGGTACGGGTGTTGCCAAGGAGCCGACAGATACGGCCAATCCTGATGAATTCGATGAGGTACTTGGCGACGAAGACGAGGATGCAGGGATGACAGATGAATTGCTAAGTGATGGTGGTACAGATGTTTAATGCGGGTACATTTTTGGCTTGAATTTGATGTCATGGTTGATATTGCTGAGGTGTGATGATATAGTAGAGTTTCGCGTTTATCGAGGTGCAATTCAATGCCTACCATAAACCAGCTCGTTCGCAAAGGGCGAAAGGAAATAAGGAAGAAGAGCAGGACCCCTGCTCTCAAAAGCTGTCCGCAAAGGCGCGGAACCTGTACGCGCGTGTGGACAATCACACCGAAGAAGCCAAACTCTGCCCTTCGAAAGGTCGCGCGAGTCAAGCTGACAAGCGGATTTGAAGTGAGCGCATACATTCCCGGCATCGGACATAACCTTGCCGAGCACTCTGTCGTACTTATCAGAGGGGGCAGGGTGAAAGATCTTCCGGGTGTTCGTTATCACATTATCCGCGGAACTATGGACTGTGCCGGTACCGATGGAAGACGTCAGAGCCGGAGCAAATACGGAACCAAGCGGGCCATCTAGGCCGGAGGTTTTACTGTGCCGAGAAGGAAATACAGGAAGCGTAGTGAGATTTTACCTGATCCGGTCTACGGTTCGCGCCTTGTCGCAAGGTTCATCAACAACATCATGAAGTCCGGCAAGAAGAGTGTTGCCGAAAGGCTTTTTTACCGTGCGCTTGAGATTGTTGAAAAGCGTACAAAGGAAGAACCGATCGCCGTTTTCGAGAAGGCGATACAGAACGTTATTCCAGCTCTTGAAGTAAAGAGCCGCAGGATCGGCGGTGCTACTTACCAGGTACCGATCGAAGTACGGCCCGAGCGCAGGTATGCGCTGGCAATGCGGTGGATCATTTCCTTTGCTCGTTCCCGTAAGGGAAAGCCGTTCGCAGAGAGCCTTGCAATTGAATTGATCGACGCATCCGGCAAAGCGGGCGCTGCAGTCAAGAAGAAGGAAGACACGTTGCGTATGGCCGAGAGTAATCGAGCGTTCAGCCAGTTCCGCTGGTAAAGGCGATTAGGCTTTCTATAACTTGATTCAGGTGGTGTAAACCATCAATTGGTTGGGTAAGTATTATGGCGTCGTCGTTGGGCAAAACTCGCAACATAGGCATTGCCGCCCACATTGACGCGGGTAAAACTACTTTAACCGAAAGAATCCTCTACTACACGGCGCGCACACACAAGATGGGCGAGGTCCACGATGGTAACGCGACTATGGACTGGATGGTCCAGGAGCGCGAGCGGGGAATAACCATTACGAGCGCCGCGACCTACTGCCAGTGGCTCGACCACAATATAAACATAATCGATACGCCGGGGCATGTTGACTTCACAATGGAAGTAGAGCGCAGCTTGCGTGTGCTCGACGGGCTTATCGTTCTCTTCTGCGCAGTCGGTGGAGTACAGCCTCAGAGTGAAACGGTTTGGCGTCAGGCAAATCGCTACAACGTGCCAAGGCTCGCTTTCGTCAACAAAATGGACAGAGCTGGAAGCGATTTCTATTCGACTTTCGAACAGATCAGCGAAAAACTGAAGGCCTCAGCGGTACCCGTTCAGCTTCCAATTGGCAGCGAGGATAAATTCCGCGGTCTTATTGACCTTGTTGAAAACAAGGCTTATTACTACGATGTCGAGGAAGATGAGCTCGGTACAATTTACCGCGAAGGCGAGATTCCAAGCGATATGGCCGAAGAAGTCACGCGTTTTCGCGAGCTTCTTTTCGAGAAAATCGGCGCGTTCGACGATGCCATACTTGAGTCGTTTCTTGCCGATGAAGAGATAGATTCGGAAGATATCAAGAGGATTTTGCGTCAGGCCACGATAGGCAACCAGATTGTGCCGGTATTTGCGGGCAGCGCATTCAGGAATAAGGGAGTTCAGCTTCTCCTGAATGGAGTTGTGGACTACCTACCCAGCCCTGTGGATGTGCCTGCAGTGAAGGGAATCGATCCGAGCAGCGGAGAGGAAGACACACGCGCATCAGACCCAAGGCTTCCCGCAGCTGCACTCGCATTCAAAATTGCAACCGATCCTCACGTCGGCAAGCTGACTTTCATCCGCGTTTACTCCGGCAAAATAGAGAAAGGCACCACTGTTCTCAACGTCGGCAAGAACAAGCGTGAGCGCATCATGCGTCTTATTCGGATGCATGCCAACCAGAGAGAAGACGTTGATATGGCCAAGGCTGGCGACATCGTTGTAGCGATAGGATTGAAGGAAACCACAACGGGAGATACGCTCACTAACCGTAAGTATCCAATTCTTTTGGAAAGTATTCTGTTTCCTGAGCCGGTTATATCTGTTGCTCTCGAACCGAAAAGCAAGGCCGATCAGGAGAGACTATCATCATCACTCGCCAGATTATCTGAAGAGGATCCAACGTTCAAGTATTCGACAGACGAAGAATCGGGTCAAATGATCATTTCCGGGATGGGTGAACTTCACCTGGAAATCATCGTAGACAGGCTTCTTCGTGAATTCAAGGTTTTGGCCCGCGTTGGAAAACCACAGGTCGCGTATCGCGAGGCGATTCTCGGCGAAGCGGAAGCCGAAGGAAAATTCATCAAGCAGACGGGGGGCAAGGGCCAATACGGCGTTGTAAAGCTTCGCATCAAGCCGCTCAAGGATTCAACCGACATATTCAAATTCACGGATTCAATTGTTGGCGGAGCTGTACCGAGGGAGTTCATTCCATCGGTCGAGCGAGGCTGCAAGGAAGCGATGTCATCTGGTATCCTTGCGGGTTATCCCATTATCGGCGTGGATATCACACTCATAGATGGGGATTATCACTCCATCGACAGCAGCGAGATAGCTTTCAGGGTTGCCGGTTCGATCGGCTTCCAGGAAGCTTTCAGAAAAGCGGATCCCTGTCTGATGGAGCCGATTATGGACGTAGACATTACTGCGCCGGAGCATACGATGGGTGATGTAATCGGCGATCTGAACGGTCGGCGCGGAAAGGTGAACGACATTGACCACCTGCAGGATGGAAGCGTGAGGATCAAGGCTGAGGTTCCGCTCGCCGAGATGTTCGGTTATACGACGGATCTTCGCAGCAGAACCCAGGGCCGCGCATCTCACGTGATGGAGTTTCATCATTACGAGCCACTTCCCGACGAACTTGAGAAGGATATAATCGGGTGATATGGCGTTGTTGTAGAGAGAGGTAGTACTTTGCTGGAAGGAGGTCTCACCGATGGCGAAGGCGAAGTTTGAGAGGACGAAGCCGCATGTGAACGTAGGGACGATCGGACATGTGGATCACGGAAAGACCACGTTGACGGCGGCGATGACGAAGGTTTTGGAAAAGCTGGGGCAG
>JAGGVC010000100.1 GCA_021158185.1 bacterium
CTTAAGCACCGCCTGAACCGCTATGTAGCGTTTTGCGCCACCGGGTAGTGGCAATGTCACCTTCGCCCATGGCTCAAGCGGAATCGTTGAAGCGTCGATGTAGGCGATTTCCTCGACGTCCGGCGGAAGAGCGGATGCGCCGCGTTCCAAACGGCGGTTGAACGCATCCACATACGATGGAGTGAACAAGCTTCCGTAGATCTTAGTTTCCAGCCTGTCCCTCGCCTCGGATAACGTGCGCGGATGAGCCGCGAACTGATACAACGATATAGATGGCTCATTGACAGAGACGCCATACGAAATCGGCGGTTGCGGACCCGGCCCGATGAAGCCTTCGTAGCTGGATGTCAGAATCCGGTATCCAACGATACTGTCCAGATAGAACAGGCTGATCAGGGCTATATCCGGTATGGCTACTTCGCCGTTGCCATCGCCATCGATCCAACTCTCGTAGAAGTCGTCACCAATCTCATCAAATGTAAGCGCCAGATAGTGGTTGGCGATAGGCGTAATATCGGGAATGCCTACCTCCCCGCTAAGATCGTAGTCGCCAATGCTTGGGCAGTAGAAGGTGGCAAGACCGGTTTCGGGGTCATATTCCGAGTACACGGCTTCGGGTGGATAGTTTTGAGACACGGATCGAATTGTCTCGAGTTTTGCCAGCTGCACATACGACCGCGGCTGTATCGCCGCGTGCGCATCGGTCAAAACCGCGAAAAGCCACACAAAAACTGCAAGAAGAGCGACCAAATACGTAACTCTGGCCGCATTTGTTCTGTTTCCAGCAACCATCCTCGCGCTCCTTCTAGAAGTCAATGGCCTCATACGCGTTCAATCTCCCAACACGACGATAGTCCCAGTCCAAATCCTTAGTCGTGGTAGACATGATTTTGGATTTGATCTGCGCCGGTGTCATAAAATACCACTGCGAACTCATCATAGCGGCAACTCCAGATACAAAAGGTGCAGCCGCCGACGTACCTTGAAAGTCCCTATTTATGCCCTCGGTCGCGTTCCAGCCGTAGTTCCATCCGAGCCCATATCCATTTGAAGTATATCCATACATATCGGTCGTTAGGATTTCATCGCCAGGTGCGAGCACACCGGTGTAACTTGCATAATTCCCACCCAGAAAATTCCAATTGTTTCGCTCTCCATTGCTCCTGTAGAGACTAACGCACAGAGCCAGGGGTGCGGCTGCAGGAAAGCGATAACATTCATCCAAACCATCGTTCCCTGATGCGCATACGAAAAGCATGTATCTTCCCAGCCTATTAACGAGCATTATCTCAAGCCAAGTCGGATACGAACTTCCATAGCTGCAATTTACAGCTTCAACGTTGTAACTGGGAAACGGCCAAACGCCTGAGAAATTAAAATATTCGCCCTTTACGATGCCGAGCGCAAGGTATGCATTAACCATCGCCGTACTGGAGCTAAAGGCATTTGCTTCGTGCATATCTTTGTCAACGGCTATCGGGAGTATCCGGTTTTCCTGCGATACTCCTACAGCGTCCTTGTCATCCAACACTCCATTGCCATCATTGTCGATATCAGCGGCGATTATCCCAGCAATACATGTTCCATGTCCGAGTGAGGTCGCATGCGCTTGGCTCAACTCAAGAAGTTCCCTCCTTGGCTGCCCAGCACCAAGGCCGGCAAGTGTATCTGTGTGATACCAGAAGCGATCGCCAACGTTTATTCCATCCGGAGTCAGATTTGCGTCCAAATCCATATGTCCTCTTTGTACGCCGGAATCTATCACTGCAACTACTACTGAAGGAGATCCTATGTACCATGACTGCCATGCTTCAACAATGTTGATATCATAAGGACTATGGTAGATGCTGTCAGGATTCAGCGCCCATACATGGTCCCATTCATCGTCGTTTGGCGGGTCCAATGGCCAAGAGTAATCCTCGACTATGGCATCCGGATCTACATGTTCGACTAGCTCCGGGTATTCCGCCGGCCACATAAGAATCGCTTCAGCTACCGATGTTTCAGGCGGCAGCTCGACCGATATTCCGCGCAGAGGTGGCCACTCAGTGATGACTTCAAGGTTCTCAGTAGCTAGGAAAGCATCTACTTCAGGATCTCCCACAACCGGCGGATAGCCATCCTCGAATCCGTCGTAGTAGGGATCGTTAATGGTAAGGGGCTCATCGAAATAGTTTGGATCCATATCCGGTATAAGCGGAGGATTTTTAAAGGCTATGAGCACTCGCCCCGCTATGATGTCAAACGTTTCGCCGGTGACAGGGTGTGTGAACTGCTCAATGTCCCAGTTCGGCGGCGTGTAGGCGCTTCCTCCCTCGGTTGGTGACGTTCCTCCCTCTCCGCCTTCGTCAATGCCTGGGTCGGAATAGACACTTGTTTGCTTGAGCGGAGCCGACTGAACGGGTTGAAGTCGTGTACCCCCATCTTGTCCGCCAGTCTCACAAGATACCAGAAAAGCCCAAACAATGCTCATCAATACAACAGAGCAAGCAAATACCTTACCCTTCATAGCAAGCCATCCTCTTTGGCATTAAATATTACCAGCCTATGACCGATTTGTCAAGAGTCAACAGAAGTATATCTGATTTACAAATGAGGTTTCATACGGGAGCGACTGCGGAATTGCGAACGTCAACATCGGCACGAGCGGCGCGTTCGGCTATGGGAAGAATAACACAACGCTCGACGCCCTGCAAGCTCGTGTCAACAGCGATTCCGGCTCGAAGATAGCTGGAAGCTAACTTGCTCCGCATACGAACACGATTGACAGACCGGCTTCAACGCGCGGGCGCGATTTCGGGATAAGCACGATTCTCTGGTACTATTAAACTGATGGAAGCGTTGAAGGATCCAGTAGAAACCGTAACGACACCGGAATCGCAGTTCCTGTTCGAGCGGATGCTCGAGCGCATTACGGCGCAGAATCCTTCGACAAATACGGAGCGCCTGGCTCTCGCATACGACTATGCCCACAGGGCGCATCACGGCCAGTTCCGCGATCGGGGAGAGCCGTACATCATCCATCCCGTCGAAGTTTGCGAAATCTGCGCCGAGCTCAACATGGACGAGGAATCGCTGATAACCGCGCTTCTTCACGATGTCGAAGAGGATACGCATTTCACTCTGCGCGATATCGAGCGCGTGTTCGGCAAAGACGTGCGCGGCATGGTGGATTCGCTCACCAAGATAAGCGATGCGAATTTCTTCGTTCGTCTCTGGAGCCGCAAGGAATCGAAAGTACACGAGGAAACGCTCCGCAAGCTCTTCGTCGCCATGGCGAAGGATCCGAGGGTGATCGTAATCAAGCTTGCAGACAGGCTTCATGGTCTGCGTACGCTCGTCGGGCTGTCGAAGAAGCGCATCATCAGGAAATGCAAGGAAACCCGCGATTTCTTCATCCCGCTCGCACGAAGGCTCGGCCTGGCATCGATTTACCGTGAAATGGATGACTGGTGCTTCTACTATCTTCATCCAAACGAATACTTGGAACTCCAGGAGCGCGTCAGGGAGCCGATGGCAAAAGCCGAGATCGTCCTACAGGAAATGTTGATGGAGCTTGAGGATGCGTTCTGGCGCGCAAGTATCCCGATCTCTGAAATACACTGCCGCAAGAAACATCTTGCGAGTATCCACAGGAAAATTATCGAAAAGGAAGTAAATCTTGAGGAGATATACGACCTGCTCGCAATGCGCGTTGTTGTAGACGGCCCTCCCTCGCTCTGTTACCAGGTATTGGGCGAAGCGCACCTGAAGTATCCACCAGTTATGCACCGGTTTCGTGATTTCATCGCCCGCCCAAAGTCGAACGGCTACAAAACACTTCACACAACGGTCGTCGGACCGAGCGGTCAGTTCGTGGAAATTCAGATCCGCAACGTAGAGATGCACCGCCAGGCGAAGTACGGCATCGCTAGCCACTGGATGTACAAGGAAAATCCTGCCGACTACAACTACCGCAGGGATTCCGAGTGGAACGAACTAATCATGATGCTTCAGGAGGAGAAATACGACCCGCAGGAATTCGTAGCCCGCGCACAAACCGCTCTTTTGAAGGATATCGTACTTACACTTTCGCCGAAGGGCGAAGTGATTTCTTTGCCCAAAGGCTCGACCGCGATTGATTACGCGTACGCGATCCATACGGAGCTCGGCCATGCGACAGGCGGCGCAAAGATTAACGGGAACCGCGCTCCACTCTTTCAGCGGCTTCAAAACGGCGATGTCATCGAAATCATCAAGCGTGATATCGAGAACCCCGCTCCCGATCCTGAGTGGCTCGAATGGGCGAAAAGCCCGCGTTCTCTTCTCAAAATCAGGAAGTGGTTCAGAGAGCAGCCCAGACGAAAACGCATCGAAATCGGCCGCGAGCTTCTTTTCAAGCAAATCCAGAGGCGCGGGCTCTATCCGCTCAATCTGCTAGCAGCAGATAAACTGGTCTCGATTCTGAGGCTGCTCAAAGTAGGCTCGATATACGATATCTATGATCGTATCGCGCTTGGGGATCTTACAACTTCCGACGTTCTTCAACACCTGAAAAAGGTGCAGATGGAAAGAGCGCTTAAATCCGAGCCCGAGAAGGCAAGCGCCCAGTTTCACCTCGAATCTCCGCTGGTCGCAAGCGGAGCAGAGCTCAGCGTGCTCGATACGAGGGGCAAGAAAACTCGGCAGAGAACGCAGCTTTCATCCTGCTGCCGTCCCATTCCTGGGGACGACATCGCAGGCTATTACGACAGAAAAAGAAGAAGGATAATTGTGCACCGCGCGGCGTGCAGAGAACTCATATCAGAAGGAGAAAAACACAAAGTGAAGGAACTGTCGTGGGATGCCGTAATAGATGGCAAGCATTACCCGGCAGCAGTCGAAATCGTCAGCCTGAACCGCGCGGGATTGATGTACGATGTTCTGGGCGTTCTCGCAGCACGCAGGGTGAACCTCGTCGGAAGCCACTTCGAAACTCAGTTTTCAACTTCGGGCGAGCTGGATAAAGCAGTTGCTCTCCAGATGCTGATCGAAGTTGAAAGTACGAGCGAGCTGGCCACAACGCTGGACGACATAAGACAGATTCCGGATATTATCGACGCTAAGCGAGTGCAAAGCCCCAAGGAAATAGCATCCACTGCTATTAAGAACAGCAAAATCAACGCCAAACGCGGCAAGCATTCAAAGGATCCCGCGAAATGAAGCTCGTTATTCAGCGCGTCACGAGAGCCAGGCTTACCGCGGAAAACGGGAAGCGCGCCGAAATCGGTAAGGGATTCGTGGTACTCGCGGGTGCGTGCGAAGGCGATTCGCCCGACGATGTCCTATATCTCGCGGGCAAACTTGCCAAGCTCCGCATATGTGAAGACGACGCAGGCAAAATGAACCTCTCGATCAACAATTCGGGTGGCGAAATCCTGCTCGTAAGCCAGTTCACGCTTTTTGCGAACACGCGCAAGGGCAACAGGCCGAGCTTCAACGATGCAGCGCGCCCGGAGATAGCCGAGCCGTTGATCATCCTTCTTGCTGACGAGCTAAAAAAATTGGGCGTGAAAGTTATTACGGGAGTTTTCGGCGCTCATATGGACATCGAAATGGTCTGCGACGGACCTGTCACGATTCTAATAGACAGTGACGAGCGTCATATCCCGCGCAGAAAGGCATAATCAGAGCGACTTGCCCCGCAACTCAATTCTTCTCGAACCTGAAGGTTCGCTCACTGCAAATATATCCGCGTGGTATCATTTGCATGGTGATTGAAGTCGAGTTGAATGGCAAGCCGAGGAATATTCCTGAGGCGCGGAATGTCCGCGAATTCCTGTCCGACCTGGGAATAAAGCCTCGTCTCGTCGTTGTCGAAATTAACGGTGTGGTTGTTTATCCCGAAAAGTGGGATGGAACAACCGTTGTCGACGGCGATAAAGTCGAAGTTGTAAGCATCGCAGGCGGAGGTTAACGACTCTGCTCGGCTTTGGAGGTTGGTATGGCATCGATTACAAATTCGGCGCGTGTAACCGCACTTATCGCGCTCGTTTTCCTGACAAATATCGCATTATCGTCGCTCATTTGTGATTCCGCAGTCGCACAGGAAAGTGACGAGAGTATCGCCAACACCGGCATCGGGGTCATCTCGGATACAAACACGAAATACAAGTACGAAAAAATTGATTTCAAGACATCCGACGGAGCAAAGATCGTAGGATTGTTCTACCGCCCTGAAAGGCTAAGGATGAAAAATGTCCCCGTCGTTCTGCTGCTCCACCAGCTCGGCGGCTCGAAAGCGGACTACTACGATTTCGTTCCCGATATTCTGGCCGAGGGGTATTGCGCACTCGCGATCGACCTGCGCGGGCATGGCGAAAGCACGAATATCAACGGCGTGTCGCGCAGCTGGCGGGATTTCAACGAGACAGACTTCCGGAAGATGAGCTACGATGTCATTTCCGCCGTGCGATGGCTCGATGAGAGGCGAGAAGTGAACAGCGATCGCATCGCGATCATCGGTGCAAGCATCGGCGCGAACCTCGCCCTCAACTACGCAGTCAACGACAGGCGCGTCCGTACCGTTATCCTTCTTTCACCCGGCCTCGATTACAGGGGAGTAAAAACGCTATCGTCCGCTAAAAATTACGGTACGCGGGCGATTATGATCGCGGTAAGCAGCGGTGATGAACCGTCCGGCAGCGACTCGCGCACTCTCTATGCAGTATTTGAACCTACCGCAAATCCGCCCAAGCTCAAGATTTATGAAGGCGATCTTCACGGCACATCTATCCTCAACGGCGGGCTGGGCCTGGGAATGATAATAATTGCGTGGCTCGGAAACAATCTCATGTTTTGAAACGCGGGCATCAGATACATATGCAGAAAAAAACATGACCAGATCATTCAGCACCCGCATCATTGATGAATTTTGCCTAACGCTATAATAGCCGGTGGTATGTCGGACGAGTTTTTCTAGAGGAATAGACCAGGAATAACGATTTGTTCTCATTTCTGTTCAGGCGTATCTTTCTGATAATCGCGATTGCATTTATGGCAGGAATCGCGCTTGCGGGCATCGCGCTGCCGCCCTACCCGCCCGTTCTGCTCTCATTGATCGTTACTCTGTCGATTCTCGTTTTCTCTACATACGCGTTCCTTTATCACACGCGCGTTGTCTTGCCTATCATCCTTCTTTTGTGTATCGCCCTTGGCGCCGCACGGCTCTGGCTTGAACGTCACATCGTCCTGTCCCAGCCACTCGTTGCGATTGTCGAAGCCGAATCGGGCGTGCGGAAATTCGAAGGCCGGGTTATCGGCTTCCCGCGGCTCGGCGGAACGTACGTTCGCGCAAACGTTGCAATAACCCGCGTTGACGATGAAACCGGCGCCAAGCCGTTCGGTAGGATGATGCTCTTTTGGAAGTCGGGTGAAAACCGTGACCTAACCTGGGGCGATAGGATCTCATTTGTGGCTGCGGCAAAGCTCGCAGAACCTCCAGAGAATCCGGGGCAGTTCGATTACAGAAGCTACCTTCTCGATCGCGGAACGATAGTTGAAGGATTCGCCTTCGATGAAAAGTGGGTGCGAAGAATCGACGAACGAGGATTTCTTGCCGAGGCTCACATCGCGGTAAGAAAGCGCCTTTTTGAGTCCCTTGCATTATATCAGCCGGCGGAACTTGCGGAAGTTCTCGTCAGCATCGTATACGGCGATAAAACAACCGATCTTTCGCCGGAGGTCGAGGAGGAATTCCGGCGAGCGGGCTTAACGCACATCCTCGTCGTCAGCGGAACACAGGTATCTCTCATCGTTTTTCTGCTGATCAGCCTGCTTTCACCGTCAAAGGACGACCTGTCGAGAAAAGGCCTGCTCAACAGACTCATGACAGGTGTTCTTGTCATCTCCGCGGTCGTGCTTTACTGCACCCTCACCGGATTTGAGACAAGCGTAACACGTGCGCTCCTGATGGGCATCCTCGTCCTCGCGGCAAAACTCACGCTCAAGGAAACCGACGGGCTTGGCGAACTGGCTCGCGCTTCCATGATCATCCTCGCCATCCAGCCGGGCCAACTCTTCGGGGCGAGCTTCCAACTCAGTTTTGCCGCCTGTTTCGGACTAATCTACGTGTACGGGCTCTTCAACGCAGTTCTTGTTCGCATGCAAAGCCGCGTTTCAAGATTCTTTGCGATTACACTCGTTACAACCGGAGGTGCGCAGGCGTTCGTCGCACCTATCCTTGCGGTACACTTCAACCAATTCTCCCTGTGGGGATTGCCCGCCAACCTCATCGCAATCCCGCTTGCCTCCATACTCCTGCTCGTAGGACTGATTCATAATCTCATCGGACTACTGAATGTTATAGCAGTTAGCAAGCTTATCGCCTGGATTCTGTCACTGGGGCTCAGCTTGCTCAGATTTACCGCTCACTTCTTCGGTAACCTGCCCGGCTGCGACATAAGGATTGCAACGCCAACGTGGTTTGAAATCGCCTTGTTCTATGCAGCGCTGATTCTCGCGGGAGAAATATGGCGGAGAAGAATTGCTTTCATCGCACAATGGCGAGGGAGCATAGATTCGGCAATTTCAGGCGGTTTCAGTTCGGGAATCCTGCGGTTCCTGTCAAAGGCGCGGCAGTTCATTTATCCGGCTGCGATTCTCTGCCTGCTCATCCTGTTTCTCATCATATCGCTCACATACACACACCCACCGAGACCCAGGCTCGTACTGCTTTCGTCGGGGAATGGTCTTGCTTGCTGGATCGAGGATTCACGAGGCAAGGCGGCAGCGATTCTCGCGCCGTCCGGAAATGACGCCGTACGACGCAACCAGGTTCGCACTCTCAAGTCCGCACTCGACCATTTCGGAATCGCCGCGCCCGAAACCATCATCCTCGCCGCTCATCCGGGCTTGGAAGGAATGGATGAACTTGACATGATGCCTTCCTGTGAACGAATCCGGCTATTTGAACCTGTGCTTGATGAAATACCGGACAGCGATGAAACACCCAATGAAAAGAATGCGTCGGTTTATAATCTTGCTTATATACAGGATGATTCTGCAAAACTGTGGGCTGGAAACGGTGCGGAATGTGAATTGATCCGCTTTTGGAAAGGAAAAAAAGAGCAAATCGCGTTCTCAGTGAACCTTTCGGGGCAAAAAATCCTCATCGTTGTGGGCGATTCATCGCAGAAAGAGATAGCTGAACTGATGGAAAAGAGCAACATGCCTTCGGCTGTGATTGCAAAACAGACATCCATCGAAAATGCGCGAAAGGTCGCGTCGCGCGTGTACGGCGAATGCACGGCAACTATCTGGGTTACTTACGGAAAACAGCTTGAATCCGCCGTTTCGATCCGCCCGACATCATCGGAAGACGCATCAAACCTTACTGTTGAGCTTGTCCATTAATCCACACAAACTCCTGTAGTTTTTTCCAATCTGAATGTTATACTCCGCCCGATGCGGAGAAGAATCGGATTCGGAATCGCGGTTTTCGCCGCGATTATCGTTTTTATCTGGATTGCAGCTTTTCTTGCATTCCAGACCGAAAATGCCGCGCTTTCGAGGATCAGCGATGAGCTCGTGTCCGAACTGATCGAAGTTGCGGCAATGAGCAAGGACGAGGCGCGCCGAAAAGCAGACATCCAGACACCGTTCAATCCTGCAATCAACGCCATTCGCCCTCTCGGCATCTCGGAGCTTGTCGATAACGCGGATTACTTCCGAGGAAGGACAATCAGGCTTAAAATCAGGATCGAGGGCAACGCGATGACGCAGATCGACCTGGGTGATGCGGGCAGATTCTATGCGGCCCGCGTGGGCGAAGGAGCAGCAGTGCTCATACCGGAGGAAATGAAGCCTGAAGCAGAAACGAAGATAAACGCAGTCGTTACCGCCCTGAAATCGGATATGTCACGGATTCCTGCACCGCTAGGTCCCGCTGACGAACGAGGGCTTCTCCTCATCTACGTACACGAAATCGTGGATGCAGAAGGCGGTGAAACCGATGCGAAATCCGAAAGCGCTGATCATGCAGACACCGATTAAGTCAAGATTCAAAATCTTAGTAGTAAGGTATGATTTTTTGTTGTGAATAGCTTAGATTTTTTCCGGAGGAAGCTCAATGGCTTTTGAGTCAGATGACATCGCTTACAATTTTACTCTGCTTTCCGGTTCCGGCAAACGGGTGTCGCTCAACAACTACCTGGGTCAATGGGTAGTGCTCTACTTCTATCTCCGCGATAACACGCCCGGCTGCACTACAGAAGCATGCGGGTTTCGCGACGAGCTGGGCAACATTGCCGAATTCGGCGCGGTCGTTCTCGGAATAAGCCCTGATTCACCCGAAAAGCACAGCGAGTTTATCGAGAAATACGATCTTAATTTCGAGCTTCTCTCCGACCCGAATCATATCATTGCCGACAAGTATGGCGTGTGGACTGAGAGGAAACGATTCGGAAAGTCATACTGGGGCATCAAACGCTCAACATTTCTGATAAATCCCGAAGGGAAAATCGTTCACCGCTGGCTAAAGGTGCGCCCTGAGGAACATCCTGCTCAGGTTATGGATAAGCTGGCTGAGCTTGCATCGGAATAGCCGCGCAGAATCTTCTGAATCCGCGATTCCCATGCTACTACTGCACATCGCGTACTACAATTGGTTTGCAGCAATCAAAAATGAGCGGATCATCCTCTTTGCATCTCCGCGTAATAAGGTATAATTTCCGCCGCCTGTCCAGACTCGGGATGCGATATGTATGCAGGAGGATGATTGCAGAGCATTCGCGTGTGATTCCGGCGAGATCGATTTTGGAAAGGAAAATTTTCGGAGGAATGAATTATGAAGTCCTTTTTGAAGCTCTTTCAGGTTTTTCTTTGCGTATGTGCATTTCTATTAGCAATTGGTCTAACAGATGCGCGCGCGGACGATTACCCACCGGGACTGATGTTTTCAACGGTTCTGAACGGTGTCAAGGTACTTCCCGATAGCGGCAAGTTCAGGCTCGATGGCATACAGGCTGTGTTTCTTCCCGATCCTGCAAACGATGCATATAGACCATACAATCCGAACGATGGCGCGCCCCTATGGGCAATTCTCTCCAGGGCTGATGGAACAGAACTTTACCGTCTGGATTTCTATGCAGAAAAGCTCAAGGCGCCTTACTGGCTTCTCAGTTCCTACAATGCGACCAAGCCATCCGGTGATGCTATCAGTGGAAGCTGGCTTGATCTACCGGGTACCGGAAATTACGTGCTCGGCTTCTACCTCGAAAGCGGAAAATTCTACACGTTTCCGTTCACGGTTGCACTGGCAACAAGCGATGATCCTTTCGGCGATGGCGATCTTTACTACCTCCTTGGTGACTGGGAAGATTGGGGCTATTTCTTTTACACCGGTGCCGACCCGGAGCAGAGCATCCAGTTCAAAGTCTGGCTCAGTAATAAGGGCGAAAAGAGCGAAACCAGCTTCAAGCCGAAAATAAAGGTCTTTAACCGCAATGGAGGATCGTTGGTCTGCACATCACGCCCCGGTCGCACTCTAACAATCAGGCCCGAGTGGGTCAGATACGAATTCGACCTAATCTTCCCGATGGAAGGAACGAGCGGGGGTGCATACTTCAAGGCAAAAGACCTGCTTGCAAACGACGGTAGCTACGTACTCAAACTCTACTTCGACGACCAGATCTATGGCGAATGGGATTTCACGATTGAAGGCGGCAAATTCAAGTATACGGGCAGAGCAGTACGCGGAACAGCCGACCAACTGACCTTTATCGAGGGCGGCAAGGACGCTTTCTGGTACAAGAAATCCTAGTTTTTCAGGGCTGGTGAGCGGTTTCTGGTAAAGGATGTTCACCGGGACGTCTGCGCGCGTGTTCTTGTCATTCCTCAGTGGATTTTTCGTGCGCTTTGCTGTCTCGAATTATGCGGGATGATGTAACACAACGCTTCCAGCGAACAAAATTTGGCTTCCGGCATAAATAAATTGACCTTTTAAGAGGGCAAGGTTAAAATGTAAAGTTCTGGAGGAAATTGACTCTATGCCAAAAAAAACTACCGATGATTCGGTGAAAACGAAGCCCAAGGCTTCCAAAAAGCGCGTCACAAGAAAAACAACGAAAAGAAAGCCCAAGCGCCCCAAGGAAACCAGCGAGGGCTACAAGATATACTACACAGATGCCAAGCGGGATCTGTACAGCAAAGGTGATATCGTATTTTTTGAAAAGGTGCGTAACTGGCTGGGGCGCGGGGAACTTGTCGAAGCATGCGGCAAAGTCGTAACTGTCGACCTGTTCGACGGCGACATTCCTTATATCGAAGTCTCGTTTGCCGACACGCGGAAGCTCAACAAGTGCGACCTCGGCGAAGACTTGAGAAAGTTCATTCTGGAGAATAAATAGGCTCGCTCGTCCTGATTCCTGAGCCTTTCTATTCCGCCACGGTATCCTCGACCTGTCCTTGCGGCTGTCCGCTCTCATCGAAGAGCGTCACCCTCTCGGACTCTGGGCTTGCCTTAGCATCGAACGCGCGCGTTTCCACAATCTTTCGCGTATCTGCGTCAATGATGTCAACCTGCGCATTCTTCCTGCGGAATTCCTTTGCAGCTTCTCTGCTGACTCTACCCGTAATAAGCATCAGGATCGCCGCATTCGTGCCTTGATGTGCAATAACGAGGATGTTCTTCTTGCGCGCATCCTCAAGCCATTCCTCGACAAATTCGTACAGCCTCGCCATCACGTGAAAGAGCGATTCACCGTTCGGCGGAGCGATGAGCCCAGCATACGACTTCCAAACGTCATACGCTTCGCCAAGCTCGCTTGCAATGGCTTCCTCGTACCGCGCCTCCCAGTCGCCAAGCGATGCCTCGGTGAGCGACTGGTTCTTTTCGATTTCGTTCTCGGATAGACCGGTAATAATCATCGCTGTTTTAACCGCCCTTTTACGCGGCGATGAAATTACCCTGTCAAAAACGACATCGGCAAGCCCTTCCCTTATCTTCTCGGCCTGCTCGCGTCCGGTATCGTTCAGCGGGATCTCCGTCTCGCCCTGGTAACGGCGCACAAGATTCCAATCCGTCTGTCCGTGCCGAGTAATGTAAAGCATGGCGAGTGATTATACAGAATCGATTTCGGTTTTCGCGTTATCCCGCCTTCTCTATCGAAAAAACAAAGCCCCTTCATTCCCGGAGCGCACCGCGTTGCGTATCCCCGCGCTATTTACCCCATTCTCTGGTAGAATCATGCATCGGGATTCTCCGGGTGGGAAATGAGGCAAAGTTTCTTGAAGGTGTTTTTTTGGTCTGTCCTGGTCATACTTGCAATTGGCCCCATTTCTGCATTGGCTGAGGATGATGAATATCCAGGCACGGTTGGAGAGGCATTCGGGATGTTTGCCCAACAGGAGCGCGAGGATCGTGAAGCCGAGGGCGAGTACACGAGCACGGATTTCGGAAATACCACCACCCAGATTCCCGCCGCCGAGCTTAAGAAACTGGAGCAGGAAGTCCGCACGATCTTCACTCGGATGGGCGAAGGCTTCGTCGCGGGCAAATCCGATGCAGTTCTCGCGCTGTATGCCGACGACTACGGCTACATGGGTAAAAAGAAAGCAAACATCAGCGCAAACGTCACCGAGTACTTAGCGGATTACGACGACCTCTCGATGACGATCAAACATTTCAAGGTCAAAATCCTGAAATCTCTCGACGATCCATCGCTTTACTTTGCGGATGCATCGGTCATTTTCGATCGTACTGCGGTTAGAACCGGTACGAGCAAGGAAGACAGACTTGAAAAAGGCACACCCAACGCCGTCGAGAAGATGAAGGCCGATCCCGAATTTTCCGAGGCGGGCGAGGCGCTCGAGGAGTTCTATTCGAGCCAGAAACACCCGCTCGATGACAGCCACAAGGACCCGACGCCGCTTGGCAAAGAGATCCGCAAGAACGTCAAGGCCAACTTTCGCCTGGAGAAGCGCGTCGATTCCTGGGTGATCATCGAGGCCGAATTCGGCACGACCCGCAAGACCGTCATCCTCTCGCCCGAGGAAAAGATCAAAAAATTCTGGGTGTTTGTGCCGATCGCGAGCGTTGCGATCTTCGTCGTCGGCTTCGTCCTTTTCAAGGTGAAAGACCTGGCAGTTACATCCGAGGAGCCAGCGGTCGAGGAAGGCGAATACACGATCTCATCCGACTACAAGAAGGAGATCGAAGCCGAGATCTTCAACTTCATTGAAAACCTGTCGAAGGGCAAGCACGACGAGGAAGTGGAAAAGCTCCTGAAGGCGCAGCAGTGGGAATTGGCGCGCCACATCATCCGCGAGCGCATTAGCATCGCGCACGAGCTTCACGATCGCAACATGGGCGCGCTCTACGCTAGGTACGAGAAGAAAATCCTCGAATGGGAAACCCGCTACGCGAACTTCTATTGAGCGTGTTTGACGGGGTATTCTGTACAGCATCTTAAGCAACCTGTAAAGCGGCCAGTCCTGGACGCTCCTATCGTTTGGAACCGTGAACACGCGCCCATCAACAGGAAACGCTGTTGAATTCGAGCTTGAAATCCGGTAGAATACCTTTAGCTATGCGAAAGTCCGAACCTGCGGGAACGTATACGCCTTGTCCTTGCGAGGAAAACCACTGCTCGCGCAAATTGCATCCCGGCACACTTGAGCTAAGCGGCGTGAA
>JAGGVC010000061.1 GCA_021158185.1 bacterium
GCGCGAACCTCGCCGCGTCGCTTCTACGAAAGCGCGGCCTGAACGGCGACAAGATCTGGGACGGGCTGATTTGGTTCATTCCTGCGGGTTTCATCGGGGCGAGGATGGGCTATATCCTCACCAATCTCAACGACTACATCGGGCAAGGCTGGGAGTTCATACGCGTGGATCACGGCGGGCTGTCGTTTCACGGCGGGATGATCGGCGCCGCAATCGCAATGCTCATTTTCTACCGCAAGGGCAGCCCCAGCCTGTTTCAGGTTTGGGACGCGTGCGCGATCCCCGTTGCGCTCGGCATAATGCTCGTGCGCATCGGCAACTTTATGAACGGCGATATCACGGGCTACAGATGGGACGGTCCCTGGGCGATGAATTTCCCGTACGACGAGCTGCATGCAAACAAGTACTTCGGACCGGGCAACTACGAGCTTGATCCTGCGATAATCCTTCGGCATCCCACCGAGATATACGGCTTCATCGTCGGATTTATCGTGCTTCTGATTTTGATCTGGGCATGGCGGCGGAAAAAATGGGACGGATACGTTGCCCATCAGCTTTTTCTGTGGTACAGCGTTGTAAGAAGCGTGATTGAAGAGCCGTTCAGGGATGTACCGCATTTCCTGATCAATTTCAAGATCGAGTCGGCAGGCATCGGCGGAATCACGATGACGCAGTGGGCAAGCGTGATAATTGTTGCTTACGCGCTTTCCGCTATGTACATTATTCCAAGAAGGCAGGCGGCGGCAGCTTTGAAAGAGGCGGTGCGGGAGTCGAAAACGGGTGAAAAAACCGCCCGGAAAAGGAAGCGAAAACGAAGATAACGCGCGCGCGATTGACGCGCGAAACCGTGAAAACGCGTACGCGAAATTGATTTGAATTGCTTGCAAAGCCCGCAAACCATTTTCTCATGTTGCGGAAGGAGCTTGAAGAATGCAGATAGGTAATTCGCCGCATCGCCGCAGAATTCCTCGGTAATCATGCCGACCAATTTAGAATATCAGTACCTTTTCAGAACCGGAATCCACCCCGGACACATCCGGCAGATATGACGTGCCTGCATCTACGAATGCTTCTCCATTGCCGGCAGATACACCTTGAACGTCGAGCCTTTTCCGATTTCACTTTTGACAATCAGCATTCCTTCATGTTGTCTCACGATGCCGTACACTGTGGCAAGTCCCAGACCAACACCTTCACTTACATCCTTTGTAGTAAAGAACGGCTCGAAAATATGATCGAGAACATCCTGGGACATACCAAGTCCGGTATCCGATATGGCAAGCAGAACAAATCTCCCGGGATTCACCCAGGGATATGCTTCGCAGTATGCCTCTGTAACTTCAACGTTCTCCGTTTCAATGGTCAGCTTGCCGCCTTCGGGCATCGCGTCGCGCGCGTTAATTGCAAGATTCAGGAGTACTTGCTCAATTTGCCCGGGATCGGCAGACACCAGGTCTAGATGTTTTCCATGAATTATTTTGAGATCAATACCCCCGCCAATGATGCGCCGCAAAAGCTTGGCAATTGCGATTATCACTTTGCTGAGACTCAAGTCAACAGGACTGATGGCCTGGTGTTTGCTGAACGCGAGAAGCCTCGAAGTTAGATCGACTGCTCGGTTTGCGGAATTCATGATTTCCTTCAGATCCTTAATAATCTGAGAATCCGCGTCAATTCCGTGGCCAATGATGTCTTCTTCGATTAACTCGCAATATCCCAATATTCCTGAGAGAATATTGTTGAAATCGTGCGCGATTCCACCTGCAAGCCTTCCGATTGCTTCAAGTTTCTGCGAATCAAGAACCTGCTCCACGAGTTTTTTTCTTTCATCAATATCTCTTACGGATACCGTGGCGATGACGGCATTTCCCTTCATTCTCGGTCTAATAGTAAACTCAAGCGATTGGTAAACGCCGTCCTTTCTCAAGATTTTCTCTTCAAATGTAATTCCCGCAAACTCGTTTTTATCATGCGTTACAATGTTGCTCAGTGCTTTCTCCACATCATTCCGCCGGCTCTCAGGAATTAGAGCCTGCATGCTTTTCCCGACCATTTCATCCGCCGTATACCCGAAAATCCTCTCTGCAGCAGGATTCCAGAGGACCACATTCATATCGGCGTCAATCACGATCAATGCATGAGGCGTTGCATTGAAAAGCTCACTGTACCTTTCTTCGCTCTCCTTTAACACCAATTGAGCATTCACGTAATCGGTGATGTTCTGAGAAACTACGAGAACAGCCGTCTCTCCATCGCTGAGTTCAATCGGGATCTTGTCGGTCTTGTACCAGCGGGTTTCACCGTTCTTGTGCACGATTTTCTCTTCAAGAACAAGGGGTTCTCCGCTTCTTACAACTTCGCGATCCTCTTCCAGCCAGTCCGCGATCAGCGGCTGATCCCATCCGGCAACTTCATAAAGCTCATGCTGATACCGGCCGATCATTTCTTCAGGTGCAAGCTTGAAGTACGATGCATACGCGCTATTCGTAAAGACAATTTTTCCCGTGTTGTCCCGGATAAAAACAATGCCTGGAATTACATCCAATGCCTTTCTCAAAATTGATGCATCGGAGTTTTCTAAGTCCTTATGCATTACCATCAGTAAAGCTCCTTCTTCACCTGATCTCTGATGCCCAGAAACCTAGGAATGGCAACATAGATTACCATATCAAATACCACTGCGCGCAGAACACCGACTTTTCAAAGAAAAGCTTTCTTCCACATTGCATTGAGTCATGTGCAGGCTCGATAACGCCTTGACGTTTCTCTTATTCCTTACGGCTTTGCACAAAGACTGAATGCTCCCGCCTGACCGAAATGAGTCCTTTTATTTGCCCGCATTGTAAATTTTTAGTATAGTTAAGGTTTTGTAGCGCGGAAAGCTTGTTGTGTTCCTGGGTTTAATGCAAGCTTGCGTATAATTGTCCAATGAATTAGGTCTGGACTTGGGCGCCAAAATACTGAGGTACTGTAGTGGCAAAGGAAGAGAAGAAGTTCATTACTAAGAAGAGCGAGAATCTCTCGCAGTGGTACATCGACGTCGTGCTCGGCTGTGAGCTAGCAGACTATGCTCCAGTGAAGGGCTGCATGGTCTTCCGTCCGTACGGCTGGTCGCTTTGGGAAAGCATAAAGGAGTATTTGAACAAGCGTATCATCGATACGGGGCACGTCAACGCGCAGTTCCCGCTTCTCATTCCAGAATCGTTTCTCAAGAAGGAAGCGGAGCACGTGAAAGGCTTCGCTCCAGAAGTCGCATGGGTCACACATGGCGGTGATGAGAAGCTGGGCGAAAGGCTTGCGATCCGCCCAACCTCCGAGGCTATAATCTGCCACATGTACTCGAAATGGATAAACAGCTACAGGGACCTGCCTGTCCTGATCAACCAGTGGGTGAACGTGATGCGGTGGGAGAAAAAGACAAAACCGTTCCTGCGCACAACGGAATTCCACTGGCAGGAAGGGCATACAGCCCACCGTACGCATGAAGAGGCGATGGAAGAAGTAATCAGGATGCTTCATGTCTACCGCGACTTCGCACAGGAAGATCTGGCGATGGCAGTTCTTTCGGGACCAAAGAGCGACTCGGAGAAATTCGCGGGTGCGGATCAAACCCATGCAATCGAGGCGATGATGCCGGACGGCAAAGCACTTCAGAGCGGGACGAGTCATGACCTCGGACAGCACTTCGCCAAGGTTTTCGACATAAAATTTCTCGATGACGACCAGGTCGAGAAATACGTATGGCAGACTTCGTGGGGTGTATCCACACGCATCGCGGGTGGGCTGATTATGATGCATGGCGATGATGCAGGCTTAAGACTCCCTCCAAAGATCGCGCCGATACAGATCGTAGTCGTTCCCATCATCTTTGAAAAATCGAAGTCAGAAGTGCTTGAAAAGGCGGAAGCACTCGCGAAGGCACTTGGCGGAATGGCTGTCTTCGGACGCCCCGTTCGCGTGAAATTCGATGCAAATGAGCAGGTATCTGCGGGATTCAAGTTCAACCATTATGAGATGAAGGGTGTACCGTTGCGCGTCGAGGTTGGCCCGAAGGATATCGAAAAAGGAAACGTCAAGATCGTGGATCGTATTAGTGGTGCAAAGGAATTCGTTTCAGTCAACTTCTCCGATTATTCGTTCGACCCGGCTGAATTCACGGGAAGACTTGAAGCTGCACAGAAGAACCTCTTTGAGAACAGTCAACGCGAACTTGAGAGCCGTACATTGGAAGCGGGCGATATTTCCGAGCTTGAAAACATAGTTGCAAATAGCAGGGGATTTGCGATTGTGAACTGGGGAGGGTCGGATGAGGACGAACTGGCGATAAAGGAAAGAACCTCCGCGACGCTAAGGGTCTTGCTTGAGCCGGTCAAAGATGGTAATATTAAGTGTTTCTACAGTGGCAATCCGGCGCGTTGCCGGGCTGTGTTCGCCGCCAGCTACTAGCGTCCCGCCGGAAGGCAGGAGGAAAAGAGTGTGCTAAAATTTCGCCTGGTTGCAGGTATCGCACTGGTGAGTGTTGTTGTGTGTGCCTTGATGGCATCTATTGTTTCAGCGCAGACGGGAGACAAATGGAATCTGGCCGTAGCTGTTAAGGACGCGGCTGCCAAGCTTAAACCAGTTGTTGTTTCAGTTGAAACGCGCTTCGACAAGCCGCGCACCGGCTTTGGTCTTTGGGAGTACTTCAGGGGAGCCCGCCCCACATACGGTCTTTACGGCACAGGTTTCTTTTACAGGGGCATCTACGTAATCACAAGCGACGACCTTACAGAACATCTCAAATATGCCCGGGTCGTGCAAAGCGACGGGCAATCCTATCCCGCAGAGCTTCTCGGCACAAACAGCACATTCCACGTTGCTGTGCTCCAAGTGAACTTCCCGCCTGGAATGACTGCGCCTGAGCCTAATTTCCTCGACAGCGACAAGGTCGTCTTGGGTATGCCGATATGCGTAGTCGGTCGATCACTCAACGGAGATGATACTTTTGCAACAGAAGGTATCATAAGCGCAGTGCGCAAGGAAACGATAGGAAGCGAAATTCCAACCGAAGAGTACATTCAGTTCGACGCGAATTACGAATTCACTTTCACGGGCGGGCCTCTCGCGGACGTAAACGGAAACATCCTCGGTATGGTCACTATGATCAATCCCTCATGGGGAATAAATCTGAACCTTGCCGTGCCGATCAACGAAGTTCTGAAGGCCGCGGACAAAATCATAATCGGCGACGAAAGAGTGCCCTGGTTTGGTGCTGAGATGCTCGTTCGCACTATTAATATCGATATGATCGGCAACCTTCAGTGTCTTCCTTTCAAGGACGGTCTTTATTTGACGTACATCGAGCCTAACAGTCCTGCTGATCTTGTCGGGCTTGAAGTTGGAGATGTTATTGAGAAGATCGACGGTAAGCGCTTCGAGCATATGAGCGAGTTCACCATGATGAAACGCCGGTTCATCATTGGCCAGCAGATAACTATCGATTTCTGGCGCGACTGCGAGCAGTTCCAAGTTGCTCTGACTATCCTGCCTGAGCCGGAAGAAGAAGATGAGGAATCCGCAGGAGGAGGAGCACCATCGTCGGGTAAGCCTCCGGGACACCCATAGCTTGCACTCTCGACGCCGTTTCCCGTGATTTTTGGATGCGGCGCATTCGAGTCTGTTTTGAAGCCACCGTTCGATTCGTGAATTTTTGGAACTTAATCGGCCAGTTGGAATCTAAGCAAGCGGTTAGGTTCATCAAGCGAATCAAGGAGAGATTATTATGGAGAAACTATTGATGAGGACAACTGGGCGTCTGGGCTTTTGCACGTTGCTCTTGGCGCTTCTCTTGACAGTTCCCGCGTTTGCCGATGGGCATGACTATACAGATCCCGATGCCGGCTGGACAAGCTCTACATCCATCGACCCGACAAGTGTCAATAACATTATTGAGAAAGTAAAACGCGGCGTTGTCGCAATCGAACCGCATGACGCCTCATTCGTGCTCAGCACCAACACTCTCGGAGGTTCCATCGGCAGCGGTTTCATCGTTGACAAAGACGGCTGGTTTATAACGAATGTCCACGTCCTGAGCGGCAGCTCATTCTCGGAAGTAACTCTATGGGACGACACGACATACCGCGGTGAACTTGTAGCGGTTGATCCGGGCATCGATACCGCCATCGGACGCCTTATCGGGTGCCCTCCCGAGAAAATCTTCCCTGTCGCGTTCGGAGACAGCTGGTCTATCGTGTCAGGCGAGCTTGCAATGGCGATGGGTCAGCCCGGCGACCAGAGCCAGATCAACGTTGACCCAAGCGATCCGTTAGGCAATTTCGGCCTGAAGCAGAGCGCTACAGTGGCCGTTGTTGCAGGAAAGGTCTTTACTCTCGAATTCCCGCTTTCAATATACAGCCGGTATAGAACGACACCGTTCGGATCTCAGTATGGCTCGAACCTTACATATGTCATTCGTATGCAGACTGCGATTGCCGGCGGAAACTCCGGCGGCCCGCTCTTCAATGTAAGGGGCGAAGTCATCGGAATCAACTTCTTTGGCGGTTCATTTTCTGCAGCTCAAGGACACAACTATGCGGTTCCCATCGACCTTGCGAAGGAATTTTATTATTCCGTAAAGAAAGGTTTTGAGGGCGACATACCAATCATCAGGCATAGAGCTCGCCCATGGATCGGTCTTGACATCTGTATGCCGAAAAGCGTCAGCGATCCGGAGAAGTACATCGAGTTTATCGAGAGATATCGTCCCAAGGATAAGATTGTCGTTTACGGAGTGCGCAAGGACTCGCCCGCATGGTTCGCAGGTTTTTTGGCTAACGACGAGATTGTCCAAGTTGACGGCAAGGTGTATGAAACTCCTGAAGATCTGCGTATCTACATCATGAACAAGGCGATTGACGAGGAAATTGCCTTTTCCGTCAAGCGCGGGGAAATCGTTTCCCTGATCAAAGTAAAAACCGACGTTAAGAGGAATTACGACTCGGATTTCTCAGTCTAAACTCCCGGAGGGGTAAAAATGCATAAGAGCGTGATTTCGGGATTGATATTTGTTGTGTGCCTGTCATTTTCGGCCTTCGCGCAGGACTTGTCAGGTGATTTTGTTTCCGTCGACGTGGCCGAAAAAGCGATCCCGTCGCTTGTTTCGATAGAATCGCTGAGCGTAATCCAAACTCAGCTCGTATCGTTCGGCATGGCACGGCAGCAGGCGATTCTGAAGGACATTGGAACAGGTATTATTCTCGATCGCAGCGGCCACATACTCTGCAAGAACGACCTTGTTGATGATGTCGAGATAGTGCGCGTGACACTGTACGACGGAACCCAGGTTGACGGCGAAGTGCTTGTTAACGACCGTCATTACGACATCGCACTTATCAAGATCAAGCCCGACGGGCTTAATCTCATCCCCGTGAAAACCGGCAACGCCAAGAGCGTAGTACCTGGCGATAGTGCGATATGCATCGGCAATTCGGCCGGTTTCAAAGGCACTGTTACATACGGTGTAATCAGCGCACTGCGCGATTACCGCACTCCGAATCGCGTTCTGGTTCCTAAGATGATTCAAGCGGATTGCGCGGTCAACAGCGGTAATACCGGAGGCATACTTTTCAACTGGAAGGGTGAAATGATCGGCATCCACAGCAATCCCGGCATGGTGCGCGGCGACATGGCCAACATCAACTTTTTCCTTCCTACCGACCTTGTAATGCGTCTTTGCGGCGAGATGATCAGAACAAACGAGCGGGCATTCAGGCCGTATCTCGGCATCCTTCCTTACGGTCGCTACGCCCAAGGTCTCGACGACGATCTTCGCATGTATTTCGATCTTCCGGAGGAATTCTGGGAAGTTGGCGTTCTCATTGAAGATACCGACGAGAACGGTCCGGCTATGGAGCACGGTCTTCTGAGGAACGATTTGATCGTCCGAGTCGAGCCTTCCCCCGGCCATCAGGTTCTCGTTAAGAGCATCGGCGAACTCGAAAAGATGATTCAGGGATGGAGAGACGGGCAAATTGTCGTTTTCAGTGTACTTCGCAGGAATACGATTGTCGAAGTACCTGTAGAGATATGGCCGGCACACGACGATGTTGAGCCCTATTTCATATAATCGAGCTCCTGACAAACTGATTAATGCCCCCGAAACGTCGATTTCGGGGGCTGTTTTTTATCAGGACGGATAGATGCAAAGGTTAGCTATAGCACTCGTTTCGGACGATACCCTTGGCGAGTATATGGGTGCAGCGGGTTTGCGAATGCTTCATTTTGCGCGCTATCTCAAATCCCGCGGTCATGAAGTCGATTTGTACATGCAACCGGCTCGGATGATCGTTGCACAAAATAATGAAGGAGCTCCCAGCACCTCGGAGCGAAATGTCTCGGTGGATTACGAGGAATTCGAAATCCGCGCCCCTGAAGTGTTTCGAACGCATCGAAGGAAATACGATGTTGCAATTGCTGGAACGCTTTCACGGCGCGGACTTGCAGGCCTAACAAGGTTCGGTCGGCCCATTATCCACGATCTGATTTGCCCATTCATGCTAGAAAACCGACTCGCCTATAAAGATCTAAATCCGTTGAAGAAAAGAACTTGGGAGCGCGAATTCGAGGCTGATTTTCTTATGCTTGCCTGGCGCGCAAACGCATATCTGGTTGCATCGGATCGTCAAAAACACTACTGGTCGGGCTTCCTTACGAAAGCTGGCGTTTGGCACTCGAACTACCTGGACAAGCCTCCTATAATCGAGCTGCCGAACGGCGTGGATATGCCAGACGAGACGAGTGAATCGAACCTTCCAAAGGATGTAACTGCGATTATTGGAAAAGTAGATTCCCATCCTGACCGACAGTTCCTGGTAACCAACGGCGGGTTGTATCGCTGGTTTGAATTCGAACCGTTGCTTGAAGCGGTAAAAATCCTCATTGGCAAAGGCAGGGATATCGGGCTTATCCTTCAGGGAGCAAGTCATCCCGATAAAGCCGCGGATGCCGTTTCTGGATCTGACGATCTTCGCAAACTGGTCCGAAATCTCGGAATCGAGGATAGCGTGATTATTTCCGGCTGGCTTCCTCATCGCTTCAGATTCGAAGTTCTCCGACGGGCAAAGCTCGGCGTCAATCTTCATCCTCAGGGACTTGAAACAGATGTTTCGTTTCGAAACCGACTGCTGGATTTTGCCGCAACGGAACTGCCCGTTGTAACAAGCACGGGTGACATAATCAGCGATCGGATGGTCGATGCAGGAATAGCGATTCCACTGATTGGATTGGAAGCGAATAACATTGCATTCGTCATCGGCAGAGCACTAGACGCGCACTGGGGCAAAAATTACCATCTCGCATGTGCGGGATTTCGTGCGCAATGGGATTGGTCGAACTGCGTTTCAAGCCTCGACGATGCCATTGAATTGGCGATGGAAACGCCTGCGCCGCTTGAATGTTTGTCAGGACCACCGATAAACGGCATACTTGATCGTATGTACAACCTGGGCAGAAAAACTGCAAAATGGATACTCAGGCGCTGATTTGAGGGTATAATTTTCTCGGCACTGAGGAGAGGAATTAGTTTATGCACTTGAGAGTCGAAGATCACGGAAACTGGCAGATTTGCTCCCTATCAGGAGCGATCAACGCGTCCAACTCCGACAAATTCAGCGAGCTTTTTCTTCAGACGATGGCGAAATGCAACAAGAATTTGATCGTGAATCTGAAGGAGCTGGATTTCATCGATTCAAAAGGTATATCCGCATTCATAATCGGAAAAAAAGTACTCGCAAAGAACGGCTTATCTATATGCATCTCGAATGTACCAAGTCCCGTTAGGAAGATTCTGAACATTACCTTTATCGACAACATCATACCGATCTACGAAGACATCGCTCAAGTGATGGAGGTCCAGGAGGAATAGCCATCCTTGCAGCCCAACACATTCACTCCACACGAAACCGATACTTCCTGGCAAGTGTTCTGATCTTGTTTATATCCAGGTGAATGCGATCCGGAAGATCGAGTTGCTTTACTACTGAATCACCACTCATCACCGCAATTGTGACGCTGTGATCCCCCTTGTAGTGGAGCATTTCATCCACAAGGTCGTGGAAATCAATATCCTTCAATGCGTTGGAGGGGAAAACGATTCTTATTTTTCTGTCATCCACGCTGCCCGATGACGCTAACTCTCGCAACTTTTCATCATCTCCCGCGCGGACTCCGTCTTTACGATCCAGCCACGCTTCATCCTCCAAGCCGGAATTACCGGCATCGGGCGAAGATAACCGTTCAGGTACTGATGATTCATACTTCTCGATTCTGTTTACAATCAACGTGGCGGCGGAGAAAGCGCTCTCAATGTCATCATCGTCTTCCGATCCGACCATATCGAGTTCGAGGGTTCCAGTTACAACGACTTCGTTGTTGATCACGAGCAGATTCCTGGCTTGCTTCAGATTGCGGCTGAAAAAGATCAGACCAATTGAGCTTTCCGTGTCCATCAGTTTCGCGCGCGCGAATTCATTTCCGCTTCTGCTCGTCAAGAACCCAATATCTGCAAGTACGCCCCCGATCCGTACAGGACGCCTCTGGTTAAAAAGTTCAATGTTTTCAGACATCCACTCGAAAAACCGCGTGGGGTTCATCAGTTCGGGGTCGTTCAATACGGGAAGTTCTTCAAAGGGATGTCCGGTCAGGTAAACACCAAGAACTTCATGCTCCAGCTCGGAAAGATCGCTTTTCGAGTATCTTGCGCCAAGAATCTCCGTTTCATCAGGCTCAGGCGTAAAATCCCCAAACAAACCTGCCTGGCGCGGATCGTGTGATTTATCGGTCAGCCTGTCAACATCACCCAGGAGTTTCGCCCTGTTTACGTCAAGTGCGTCGAATGCTCCGCCCTTGATCAACGCCTCGATCACACCGCGCGTAACCGACCGGCTGTCCACACGCTGGATGAAGTCAACTATGCTTTTGAACCTGCCCGATTCACGGGCCGAGAGGATCGATTGGATCGCCGACTTACCCACGCCCTTGATTCCAGCCAGCCCGAACCTTATGCCTTCGTTTTCCGGACGAAATTCATACTCGCTCCTGTTGACATCAGGCATATGAACCTCTAAATCCATTCGTCTTGCCTCTGCGATGTATTTCGCGGTCTCCTTCGCGCTGCCGAGATAACTGTTGATTACGGCTGTAATGAAGTGTCGCGGGTAGTGAGCGCGCAGGTACGCGGTCTGATAGGAAAGAATGCTATACGGCAGACTGTGGCATTTGTTGAACCCGTATCCCGCGAACGTCTCGATCAGCCCGAAGTAGTGTTCGGCCTTATTCTTGGAAAGCCCGTTGGCCTTGCAGCCTTCGAGGAACTTAACCTTGAGCTTCTCCATTTCTCGTACTTTCTTCTTGCTCATCACCGAGCGCATCATGTCCGCTTCGCCCATAGTGAATCCCGCGAGCAGTCGGCACGCCATCATCACTTGCTCCTGATAGATGAGAACGCCGGCTGTCTCTTCGAGAACCTCTTTTATCTCAGGAATGACGTAGGACGCGCTCTCAGGATCGCGCCTGTTTTCGATGTACTGGCCTGTGCTCGATGCCGGGCCTGGACGGTTCAACCCGTTAATCGTGGAAATATCCTCAATCGTCTCCGGTCGAGCATCCCGAAGTACGCGGCGTACTGTCCCGCGCTCGAACTGGAAAACACCTGTCGTATCGCCATGTTGAAACAGCTTGTATGTTTTCTCATCATCGAGCGGCAGGTCGCGAAGGTTTATTTCTGTGCCCTCGAATTCCCTCACAAGCTTCACCGCATTTTCGAGCATCGTGAGTGTGCGAAGGCCGAGAAAATCCATTTTCACAAGACCCGCTTTTTCGATAACCGACAGGTCGTACTGCGCTACGCGCATATCGCTGTCCGCTGCTTTTTGAACGGGCACATAGTCTTCGAGCTGTCCCTTTGCAATAACAACTCCGGCAGCGTGGACTCCCCCATGGCTTACTAGGTTTTCAAGCTTTCCCGCTTCCCTGACGAGGAATTCTACTTTCTCGTCATCCTGCATCATCTTTGCAAGCTCGTGACCTTCCTGAAGTGCATCGTCAATTGTGACTTTTGGGCCGAGCGGAATTTTCTTCGTCACTTCGTTCACGTACTGGAACGGTAGATCGAGCACGCGCCCGACTGCCTTGATAGCAGCTTTGGCCTTCAGGCGGTTGAATGTGATTATTTGCGCGACATTATCAGCGCCGTACTTCTCCTTAACATATTCGAGAACTTCTTCCCGGCGGTTCATGCAGAAATCCACATCGAAATCGGGAAGGCTTGCTCTATCCTTGTTCAAGAATCGCTCGAAGATCAGGTTGAACCGGATGGGATCGACATCTGTAATTTCAAGGCAGTATGCAACGCAGCTTCCCGCTCCCGAACCCCGGCCTGGGCCAACAGCTATCCCCTTGCTTCTCGCAAATCTGATGAAATCCCAGACGATAAGGAAATACGTCGGATAGCCCATTTCCTTGATTACGCTCAGCTCGTGGTTCAGTCTCTCGACGATATGCTCGGGGACGGGATCGCCGTAGCGTTTCACAGCACCCTCGAATACAAGGTTCTTCAGAAGCTCCGCATGATCCTTTTCCTTGCGGCTCGCTGGAATCTCGAAGTTCGGGAAAAACACCTTGCCCAGCGGCAGTTCGAAATCAATCTTGTCGGCAATATCGAGCGAGATGTCGAGCGCTTCGAGATTATCGGGAAAGAGCTTTTCCATCTCCTCGCGGGATTTGATGTAATACTCGGATTCCTCGTACTTAAGGCGATCCTTATCGGCAACTTTTGTTTTTGTACCAATGCAAAGCGCTATATCATGCGCGCGCGCGTCCTCTTTACGCGCGTAGTGGCAGTCGTTCGTGGCAACAATCTGAAGACCTTTGGCTCTGGCAGTATCCACCAGGAATTCGCGCACGCGATCCTGCTCTTTTATGCCGTGGTTTTGAATTTCGAGATAGTAATCACCTCCGAAAAGTGCTGCGTACTCATCGATAATGCCTGACGCGGCGTCCTCGCCTTCGCTTAGAAACACTTGAGAAACCTGACCGTTGAGGCATCCTGAAAGACATATCAGTCCTTCGTGATGTTCCGAAAGCGCATTGAAGTCGATCCTGGGCTTATAAAACATACCCTCGCAGTGCGCAAGCGAAACGAGCTTAAGCAGGTTGCGATAGCCGCTAATATCCTTTGCGAGAAGTGTCAGGTGGAAGCTATGCCTGTCGATCTGCGGATCGCGATCAGTGAAGCGTCTTTTAGCAACATAAACCTCGCATCCGATGATGGGCTTCAGTCCCGCTTCATTCATCGCAAGGTAAAACGGAATAACCCCGTACATTACGCCATGATCCGTCAGGGCGAACGCAGGCATCCCAAGCTCTTTCACGCGTTTTGCAATGACGTTAACGGGCATTATCCCGTCGAGAAGACTGAACTCGCTGTGGTTGTGCAAGTGAACGAAAGATTTCATGGCGCGCGCATCCTCCAACAGCAGCTTTGGACTGCCGTTCGGCTACAACAAACACCACTCATCGATTTATCCGCCTGCCCCCATACCACCGGAAGGCTGCACGGCAAAACCTGAAGCCCCTAACACAATTGTACCGGTAATCGCGCGATTAGCGCGCGTGAAGCGCGCCTAAATCCGCGTTTCCCGTAAGATTTTCCACAAACGGAATTTCAACGGTTCCGCGTCCTGTTTCGACGATCACAAGTCTGATTCTGTCGCTTGTCATATCGGGTATGCCAAAAACCTGCTTGAACGAATAAGTGTATCCGGGCATTACCGCACCGGAAATCGCAAAAGTATCGGCGATCCTTCTCAAGTTCTTCCAGAGCTTGTGGCTCGAATCTACCGTATCCGCTTCCCACAGTCTGCCGTCTACATCGAGAATCCTCACACTGCATCTGTCCATTGCAAGCGGTTTGTTGTGGCGGTCAACAACTCTGAACAGGAACACGGAATATGGCCAGAAATCCGAGTTTTTAAGCTCCATCCAGGTTATATCAGCCTCAATCGTCAGATCCGGCCTAAATCCGACGTGCCGGTCAACTCTGGGGTAAAGCACCGCCATCTCCCGAATCCTTGCCACAGCAGGCGTGTATCCGTAGCACCGCCAGATCTGCGTCCAGGCATCCATCGCCGATGAAAGATTTGCGCCCTTGTCGATATCCGCGCCGCTCATAGCGGTCTCAGCCCAGTACATCGCCTCGGCGTACTTCGCCTGATAGAGCAGCGCCCTAAAGTAGCTTCCCGATGGCGATGGCGACCACACAAGCTCATCATTCGATGATTGCGCGGGTTGTGCTGCTACCAGCAGAAATAAAACGGCAAGTGACGTACAAAATGCAATCCACGCTTGAAGTGTTATCCCGGCCGTCGAATTTCCCGCACGCATAATCATCCTGCAAATTTGCATCACAAAGCCATATACCTTCGTAAGCGTTTGAGCGAAATATCCTTGCCGAGCACTTCGAGCGTCTCGAACATCCCCGGGCTCATCCTGTCGCCGGTCACCGCGACCCTGACCGGCTGGAGGAGCTTGCCCAGTCCGACCTTCTTTAGCTTCGAAACAAGCCTGAACCTTGCTTCGAGCTGACCCGCCGTGAACGGATCGGCTTCCTCGACGTTCTCCAGGATAATCGGGAAAAGCTCTTCGCGGTTCGGATTGTCGGTCAAAAACTTCTTAACCATTTTCTCGTTATATCGAGGCTCCCCGAAGAAATAATGCATCAGATGCTCGGCCTCGCTGAACTTCACGATGCGGTCGTGCAGAAGCTCCACCACCTCAAGGTACTTCTCCCGATCCGCCGTGTACTCCTTCGGCAGGAAATCCTGCATCAGCCTCGACAGGTCCTCAACGCCCATTATCCGCACGTGCACGCCCTGGAAGTTGTCGAGCTTGGACTGGTTGTAAACTCCGCTCGACGCGCCAAGTCCCCCGATTGAAAACGCGGAAACGAGTTCATCCCGGCTCATCACCTCGCGGTCGTCGCCCGGATTCCATCCGATGAGTGCGAGAAAGTTGATCATCACATCGCGGAGATACCCCTGAGTCTTGTATTCGAGAATGTCGGTTGCACCGTGGCGTTTGGACAGCCGTTTCTTGTCCGAGCCGAGGATGAGCGGCACGTGCGCGAACTTCGGCGGAGTGAGATCGAGAAGGTTGTAGATTACAAGTTGCTTCGGCGTGTTCGAGATGTGATCCTCGCCGCGCAGAACCAGGTTTATCGCCATATCCGCATCGTCCACGACGACCGTAAAGTTGTACACCGGCCCGCCGTTGCGCTTCAGAATCACGATATCTCCGACATCGTCGAGGTTCACGGCCACTTCGCCGCGCACCGCATCCTGAAAACTCACGGTACCTTGCGGGCATTTTATCCTGAGCGGGAACTCAGCGCCCTTTTCAAAAAGCTCAAGCTGCGAGTCCGGCGGCGCATTCCTGCTTTCCGCGTCGTACGCGCGCCTGTCTATACCGACCTGCGGCGCGGGCTTTTGCCCCGGCGCGGGCGGCGGCGTCAACGTATCGAAGTACGCGTTCCCGGATTCGATCAGCGTCCGAGCGTACTTGTGGTAAATCTCCCGCCGCCTGCTCTGGAAGTACGGCTCGTGCGGCCCGCCGACGTCCGGCCCCTCGTCCCAGTTGAGCCCCAGCCAGTGAAGCCCTTCGAGGATTCCGCCTACGGCTTCCTCTGTCGAACGAAGCTCGTCGGTATCCTCGATCCTGAGGATGAACTTCCCGCCATGCCTCCGCGCCAATAGCCAGTTGAATAGCGCGGTGCGCGCGCCGCCGATGTGTAGATACCCGGTCGGACTCGGCGCAAATCTCACCCGCAGATTGTCGAAATGTTCGAACATCGTTATCCCGATTGTCTCCTAAAAACGAGATTACAGCCAAAAAACCGCCGCGCATGGTATCACACGACCGCGCGCGCGTAGGAGCTTTTGGCAATCACCATAAGGGATTTTCGCGCACGCAGGATTGCTGCAAGCAACCCGATGGCAGCAAATAGTACAGTTTTCGTTTTTCCTACTGCAGGGGCCCGAAGTGCACATAAGCAGCAATGTTCTTGACGTTGAAATCCGGGTCTTTCCCGGTTCCAAAAAGAAGAAGGCCCCTGAGTTGGGAGCAGATAGCGTTCTGCCCACCGGGCTGCGTCACCGAAGCCGTACGAACTGCCGAAGTCCTGGAAACAGTGAAAAGCGGGATTGCTGCAAACCCGTCTTCTCGTGTTCGAGTCAGTGCGATACCCGCATCAGTTCGCCCAGCACGAACCGGGACTGCGGTCGCAATCGCAGTTGTCTCGGAAACCTCATCTGAAAACTCGCAGTCAAGTCCCATGTTACGGTCGTCGTACAGTCCGAAATACAGGTCTCCCTGTTCAAGCGGCGCTTTCAGTGAAACACGAACGCCATCGCCCTCCTGCTCGACCTCGATACAGGACAGCGCACGCTCGTCCAGCGCCCAGTCCGCCGTAAACGGTATTACGTTTATCCCGTTTACTGTAATCCCGCTGCCTTTCAGGTCGTCCAGATCGGGACTCTCTTCGTATTGCGCGAAAGCGCCCGCGTCGGCTTGCTGA
>JAGGVC010000087.1 GCA_021158185.1 bacterium
ACAGAAGAAAACCCGATCCATTCGTTCAGCCTCACGGAAGATCATACGATTTCTCTGACGATCGACGACCAAATCCGCCCAATCTTCACAGTGCAGTTCGACGTATACGTCAGTCTGAGCTTATAGAAGGGGCGTATCTCTTTTTCGGCAATCCGCATTGCGGTAGCCGAAAGTGTTAAGCATCTAAAAAAGGGCCGGGCAACCGGCCCTTTTGCATTTATCAAGCCGGTATCTTTGCTCTGAAAATGTCATCCGCAAAGCTCCGATGTCCGTGACTGCAAACATCTACGAGCGTAATTCCATCCAAAACTTAACTTGGTTGAACAGTCACACCATGCCGAACAACCCACAATCAGCCATTTCTGCCGTTCACCCACCTGCCAAATATTCAATCGCGGACTCATACACCAATTATCCACAGGTTATCAACAGTTTTTAACGGGTTGTTGATAATTCCGGCATTTTTCGCCCTTAATTTTGCTGTATCTGTAGCATGGGCATACTGCGTTTCTGTTTTATCAAACTTTTTCGAGCTTGCCCGTATACGTGCCAAACCGCTTGACTTTTGGTATAATCAGGCTTTCTGAGTGGGTTGAATGCGTTTTCCTGCTTTTGGGCACGGAAACCTGTCAGGAGTTGCTCTGAGGAATTTGTTGTAATATTTTACTGGAATGGCCGCAGATCCTGCGGTTGACTTACGACATGCTCAAGCTGTCCAAAATCGAGCTTACCGGCTTCAAATCGTTTGCGGGCACTGAAACGATCGACCTTGAGCGACCGGTAACATCCATCGTCGGCCCGAATGGGGGAGGAAAATCCAACATTCTCGATGCGATCCTATTCGCATTCGGCGAGCAGTCACCGTTAAGGCTGCGCACATCCAGGATGGACGCCCTCATCTTCGGCGGTGCGGGCGACACGCGGCGTGTCAATTTCACAAGCGTGAAACTCACGTTCGTGCCGAAGTTCCAGCAAACACTCAGACTCAGGAAACACGAGAATCTTCCAGGCGATAGTGGTCTGGAGACTCCTCAGGGAAAAGGAAACGGTGATGGAAACGGGAACGGTCGTCCCACCGTCGACGGTCCTGTAACGCTCGAGCGCAGGCTTTACCGCGACGGCGTGAGCGAATACGTTATCAACGGGGAGACCGCGCGCCTGCGCGATATAGATGATTTCTTCGCTCATTTCGGTCTCGGGCGCGCATCACAGATTGCAATTACACAGGGCGAGGTCGAAAAGAAAATACTCGCCAACCAGCAGGAGATGCGCTCATGGCTCGTGCGTGCGTGCGGGATCGGCCTTCTCATCGACAAGAAGAAGCGCACCGAAGATAAACTTGCGAACACGGAAACCAACCTTGAGCGCGTGAGCGAGCTTATCCTGATGACGAGAAAGCGCGTCGACGTATTATCCGCGGAGCGTGAGGACGCCCTTGAGTATCGTTCTCTGTCGAAAAAACTGTCTTCCCTGAAGCTCGAAAACCTGCGGAGAGAAATCGGCGACTGCTTCAAAGCTCTCACCGATAATCAGGCAACTCTCGCGGAAGTCAGATCGCGGCTTCAATCGTGCTCCACAGACGCCGAGAGCGCCAAAACCGCGATGCGCGACGCCGAAAGCGAGTCCGAGGATGCCCGCGAGGCTGTCGAGGCGAGGATGACCGATGCTTCGGATGCACAGAGAAAGCGCGATGAAACCGCATCGAGCGTAAAGGCGCTCGAAGTCGAAACCCGGATGCTAGCAGAACGCGCGCGCGCGCTGAAAAACAGCAAGCTTGAGCTTGAAGAATCGCTCACGCGCGATGAAAAACAGAAGGAAGCCGCCGAGGAAGCAATTGAGGAGCTTCAGGCAAGGCTGACAAAGCTTGAAGAAGCTGTCGCATCCCTCAAGAGCAGGCTAGATGCGGCAGAGGCTGAATCATCGGATGCGCGCGACGCGTACGAGCGTTCAGTGGAAGCGGAGCTTGATTGCGATAGGCTTACGCGCGATCTCGAACACCGACTGTCGGTTGCGGAAAATACGTTGAATCGCATAGATTCATCCGAAACAAGGCTTCGCTCGGACCTGGATCTGGGTGAGAAAAACCTGGCCGAGGCTGGGAACCGTCTCGTTGAGATGGAGAATGAACGCGTAAAGGCGTTTGAGCTTGCACAGGTTGCGGATCGCGATACCGCGGATGCGCTCAGCCGCCTGCAGGAATGCAAGTCGAACCTTGAAACCGAGCGCGCGACGCGCGACAGGCTGCGCGACAGCTACGCATCTGTTGACGCGCGCCTTTCAAGCCTGCGTGCGCTCGATAAGGAAGCGGAAGGATTCGCTCCGGGCAAGAAGGCGCTTCTCACCGACCCTGAGCTTTCCGATCGCGTACGCGGCGCGCGCGACATCTGGCACGGCATCGAATACGCGGGTGATTTGAACGCCGCAGTATATCTCGTCCTATCCGCGTTCGAGGATGCAGTTGAAGTGGGCAACCTCGATGAAGGCTGCAAGGTTCTTGCGGAGTTCCAGAAAAACGGCATCGGCAAGGCGAGGATTCTCTCCGCTGACGGCTCGTCCGCCATCCCTGAAAGACCCGACTGGTGGCCGGACGGCGTCACGCGCTTCTTCGAAACCGTAACGGGCGGTGGAGGAAGGCTCGGACGGATGTACTGCGAAATCGGCGAGGTCGCGATTGTGGACTCGCTCGATGATGCCAAGGCCGTTCTTGAGGAATACAGCGGGATCGCGTGGGCCGTGCTTCGCGACGGTACGGTGATGCTCGGACGCGGCCAGGCGGTCGGCGGCGCACCATCATCCGGCAGCCTCGTTCTGTCGCGACGGAGCACCATAGGCGAGCTTGCAAGCGATGCCGCAAGGCTGAATGTCGAGCTTGCCGCCGCGGAATCAGGCCTAAAAAATGCTGCCGGCGCGGTTAAGACTGCACAGGCTGAGCTTGACAAACTTTCCGAGGAGAAAGCGAAACAGGCGAAAGACCTCGCCGTGCTTGACGAGAGAGTTTCAGCACTGAACGCGCGCATCAAGGAAATCGGGATCACGAACGACGCGATAAAGATCGAAGCTTCCGAGCTTGAGAAGGAGCGCGGGCTTGTTGCAGATGAGCTGGGCATTCGAAAAACCGAGCTTGCGCGCGCGCGCGCGAAACTTGCCGAGCTTGAAGAACTTTCAAAAGGCGCAAGCGGTAAGCTTGCGGAATGCGAGGCTGCTCTCTCGGATATACGAAGCGAGCATTCGCGCGAAAGCGAAGAGCATCGAATCGCCCGCGTCAATCTCGCGCATCTCGAATCCCAGGCAGCCGATCTCGCGGGGCGGATCGAGAATGCAGCACACAGAAACAGATCGATTGCCGATGAGATACTCGTTCTTGAAAAGAAGAAGCAAGACGCGGAAGAAAACCTTGCCGATGCCGGAGAGCGGCTTGAAACCGAAGCTATCGAACTCGAAGAAAAACGCGCGTTGCTTGAAGCCGCAAGAACACATGCCGTCAAAATGAAAACGCGGCTTGAAGAGATGCGCATTTCAGCGCGCGATGCGAGTGAAAACGCGGCGCGGTTCGAGCGCGATCTCGCCAAATTCGACGTTGCGCGCGGCAGGCTGCTCTACCGCTACCACGACCTTTGGAAGGGCTGGTATGAATCCACGCGCATTCCGGAAACCGAAAAATCCGGGCAGAAAACAGAAGAAAGCCGTATCTCGCCTGAAACGCTTGCAATCGCAGAAGAAGCGCTGACACTTTCCCGCGCATTCTGGGAAACTGAAGGAATCATTCTCGATAGTCCAGAGGACGAAAACGAGCGGACGATAACATCCACCGGTGAATCCGAAGCCGCAAGCCACGCAGTCGAAACCGCGGAGGATAATGTAAACGACGAAAAGGCAGATTCCGATTCACCGTCTGAGCAGTCCGACGAACAGATGGAGCTCGAAAGCGCTGCGGAGATAATGATCTCGCGCTGGGAGGAAAATGGGCTGCCGGAACCGCCTGCGCCGCCGTCCGCGCTCGAAAGCATCGAGAAAATCAGCCGCGCAGCGCTCAGACGTGCGATTGCGGAAGCCGAAGTTGCACAGCATGAACTCGGCGAAGTAAATCTCAAGGCGCCTGCCCAGTGGGAGGAGGAATCCACTCGCCTTCGCTTTTTCCTTCTGCAGGAAGCCGACATTCGAACCGCACTCGAACAGCTCACGGACATGCTGAAAAAGCTCAACAGGGATACGCTCGCGCGCTACAGGGCGCGCGCCGAGAAGATCTCGGCAAGGTTCATGGAATACTTCCTTTTCCTGTTCGGATCAGGCAGCGTATCAATCGAGTTCACGGAGCCCGACGACATCCTCTCAAGCGGAGTGGAAATCTACGTGACGCTGCCCGGCGAGCGCAACCAACCATTGCGCTCTCTTTCCGGCGGTGAGCGCAGCTTGATATTCCTCGCTCTGTTCCTTGCCTCTCATTCGGTGGGTGAAAACGGGTTCTGCATAATGGACGAAGCCGACGCTTCGCTAGACGATGCCAACATCCTGCGCCTGGGCAGGCTCATAGACGCAATGACGAGCCGTACGCAGTTCATCCTCGTCACGCACAACAAGCGCACGATGGAGCTTGCCGACGGTCTAATCGGGGTGGTCAGTCGTCCGAGGGGCGTCAGCCGCGTCATCCCGGTCGATCTCGCCCGCGCAAAGAAATACGCGGAAGCAGGCGTCAAGTAGCAAGTGAGCCATACTGCATATCCATCTCTTCAAAGACGCCGTCTGTATGCAGTTGTACGACACGCGGCAGCCGCGGAAGTTCCGGGATACGAAGCTTCTGTATTTCTAGTGAGCGGCTAATCGAGACTGATGCCGAGGTGAGTGAACCTGCCGGCTCTATGAACAACTTTCTTCTCGCCCGTTTCCGGATCGTATCTTACAAGCTCTTGCACATACCGCGGCTCTCTATTAAGATAGATGGACTTTATCGGCGAGTTCCTGTCATCGCGTACATACCACAGCGCCCCGTCCGTAGCAATTTGAGGTGATGCTAACCATCCCCTATTGTAAAAATATTGATCAATCAATTCCCACTCACCCTCTGATGAAAGAGAAACCAGAACAATCTCATCGTCTTCTTTATTCCACAATTCGATGTACGCGGTTTCGCAGTCCGGCTCGTATCCCACACAACGAAACCAGAAGCCTTTGGATATGGAAGGCTGAGATTCATATCCCTTTATCTCTGGGCCGTTCGGGCCGGGCAGCGGATAATGCTTCAATACCTGAGATACGGGATCGTACGAGAAAAGCCTATGCTCGTATTCCTCATCAAACTCGATTGAAATCAGAATTAGCCATCCGTCGCCGTTCAGCGGCGGCATGAGAAAAGTGACTCTACCCAAATCAGCTCCGACTGCATCATCCGGTATTTCCCCCGCTGCAATCAGGCCTGCCTCGTTTGGCGTAACCGTATCTATATCTCGCCATTCGTTAACATCATCCGCCGGCAGAATAGCGGGATATGTTCCTTCTTCGTTAGCGAAACCAATCAGGTCGAATTGATGCACCAGCGCCTTTTCATCGAGATCGAACATGCTCACTTTGGCCTGATTCAGATCGGGCTCGGAGCTGCCCATTGAGTATGGAACTGATGTTGTTACTAAAACGAGCATCTCCCGATAGAGACAATACTCTCGAATACGCTCTGAATTAGAAATCACATTATCCAAATCGGGGAACGATATTTCTTCCCACTTGTTTGTTTCCCTGTCCCAGATTAAAGTAGTTTCCACCTTGCCCAAATTGAAGCAAATGGCTGAGAAATTCCGGTTTTGATCGAGCGACCTGCCGATACCTAATATGCACCCGGGCCACGGAATCGTGCGATCAGCCTTCTCGCCTGTTGACAGGTCGAGCGTAAAGAAATCGGGGATTTTGTTTTTGAATTCTACAAAGGGAATAAGACCGTCTACGATATACAAGCAGTCGGGAGGTGCCTGCATATCACTCGATGAGTATCCTATGCCAACCGGTTAATTTGGCTTTCAGGTCCTGTGCGATCCATTTCTTTTCTCCCTCAAGATCGCATGCCCAGAGCTTCGCATAATTATATTCAATCGGAATAACGCGTGAAGTATAGTCACTCATCTCCCAGCGTATTTCGTCTACACGTCCGACTGCACCGACATCAGAAGTAACAAAAGCAACATACGCCTTCGTATCAACGGGCGCATGCAGCGGAGCCCGGCTTATGCTGATCCACCTCAGAACGGCAATGACAACGACAAAAGCCAGAATCGCAAGGATAAACTTGAACTTCACTAGCCTTATTCTTCTCATCTACCCAACTCAAAAGATTACGCTGAACTCGTCGTGTTTCAAACGTCCGCAGGCGATATGGCTCTCCTTGCGACAACGTATCAGAGAGCGTTCGATGTATATTATGGTATGGACGGCGCTAAAGCGCAAATCCATCGGGAATCTGGAGGGATAAAGCGAGAAAGCCTGGTTGTTTTACTCTTATGCTTGCATTTTTCGCGGTGCTTTTCGCCGACACTTCAATGGGCGCGGCCAAGGAAACCGAACCCCCGGCCTGCAGAGGGCATTGGAAAAGCATGCGCTGTCGCGCGATGATCGTTCCTCTTCCAACACCCGTCCGGCGAGCAGTCAATTCACAGCCCAAAAGACCTGTGAACTCCTCCCGCCGTATTTCTTTGCGGTTGCCTGGTCTGGCCGCCGCTCTGGAGTGCATTGGTTCCGCTACGCAGCCTTCGGAACGATCATGTCCATGACGTAAGGCTGGAGCATCCGCTGAATCTCGCCGATCTCGGGGAGTCTCCCATCCGAAATGATTTTCCCTTCGACGCCCATCGCAGGAACGTCGGTCACGCCTTCGGGAAACTTGCGCATATCACCCTCGACGATGACTTCGAAATCCCGGATGCCGAGCATCCAGAGCGCGTTGTGGACCCGAATCCTCATCTGGCGGCACCTGCTCGTCCCGCTTCCATAAACCGTAACCTTGAACATCACACTTTCCTCCTCTATGCAGCTTTATCTCGATAAGGGCGTTTTTCCGCACTGCCCGGATCGGTCGAATCGGGATTAGATTCCAAAACACTTAAAGCTTTGCGCAATTTCTTGTGATTCCTTACTATAACGGCTTTCTTCACAAGTCCGAGCTTCGGCCTCAATCCCGCTCCTTCCTTATCCTCCCTACTAGCGCTGGGCAACGACATAAACACTACCTCCCTATCGAACTTCTGCTATCATATCCAATGATTGTGAGATATGCAAGCGGATATCACATAATATGAAATTTCGCAGACATTGTTACAAACATATCATTGTGAATTATTATCCTAAATATCACGAGGCAAATAATATGGTTGGCTTAATAGAGGCATTACGTATGCCACATATGAGAATACGAGCTTATGATTATCTTGTCACATAGTTTGAGGAATTGAACGCTTGTGACGCTTTTTAGCACAGCCAACGCGTTCAATTTCGCGTATCGCATTCCGAATTTGCCGGTGAATTGCGGTGATTCGTATGCATCCAGGAGCGACAAAACACTTAGTTACGCTGTTCAGCAACAACTTGCAAGAACTCAAGTTCGAGACCATAGTACACATAGTACACAAAGAATCACTGTGTATCCCCGCCTTCACCTGCCACTGGGACATTTCCATAAGGAATTGAGTTATAATCTCCGGCGATATGAGATACGCTCGCGTTGATTTCGGCGGCACAAGCTATGCTGGTGTGTACGATCCGGAGAAGAAGATTCTCTACGCGCCTGCGGGTGACGATGCTCCCCTTCCCGCATATCCCGTGAGTGTAGAGCCTGACTGGCTTTCCGCCCCCGTCGTCCCCGGTAAGATAATCGCAATCGGCAAGAACTACAGGAAGCACGCAGCCGAAATGGGAACGGAGATTCCGCCGGAGCCTCTGATGTTTCTCAAAGCGCCGTCTTCGGTAATCGGCCCTGGAGACGCGATAATACTCCCGAAAATCTCATCCGAAGTTCACTACGAAGGCGAACTGGGTGTGGTTATCGGCGAGGAATGCAGAAATGTCACTGAGGATGAAGCGCTTCGATACGTGTTCGGATACACGATTGTAAACGATGTCACCGCCCGCGACCTTCAGCGCAGGGACGGGCAGTGGACGCGTGCGAAAAGCTGTGATACTTTCTGTCCCATCGGTCCGTGGATCGATCCGGGCTTCGTCCCTGCCGATCAGAGACTGATAACGCGGGTCAACGACGAAATACGCCAGGACTGCCCGCTTTCGGATATGGCGTATTCCATCGCTAGGCTTATCGCACACGTCAGTGCTGCGATGACACTCCTTCCGGGCGATCTGATCGCCACAGGCACACCCTCCGGCGTTGGGCCGCTGAATGCGGGTGATGTTGTTTCCATCGAAATCGAGGGGCTTGGAATGCTCTCCAATCCTGTCGAAAAGGAAGAATAGACAAGTGCGCGGAGAACTCCTGATCGATCTTATCCATGAGTTCTGGACTGATTCCGATGAACTTCTGGACGTAAAGAGGAAACAGATCACGCAGGCCAACCGCGAGTACCTTTCGAAGTATCCGAAAATCAAAGGCGATGTAAGCCCGCTCGAACTCAGCACAACCTATGTCGATCTGCTGACAACATATATCTTCTACCCGCACTATATGAGATACTTCCAGGGAATACCTGTCGATTACAACCACGGGGTTCTTCGCATTATCACTGACACAGTCAGGCAGGAGCGTCAGCTCAAAAGGCTTCTAAAGGGAATTACCGACTATGAATTCATCTTTGCACACAGGTCCTGCATTCTATTCCTGCACGATATAGTCAGTCATTACTTCCAACGCTATCCTCCATCCGAAGGGATTATCATCAAATGGCTTATCATCAACCGGGCGTTCGCAACTCCAACCTCTTGGTACAATCCTGTTGTAAAGAAACTCCTGGATTATAGACAGCGCCCTCTTGCAACGCTGACGATGGCTGAATTCGGGCGTATCGTAGACTCCAGACCTGGAGCAGCATCACCCACGGAATCCGCTGTGATTTTTCTCTCGGACGTGTTTAATATACCGCTCGATCCTGCTGCCCCCACGCCGGAAAGCACATGGGAATCCACAAAGCCCGTAACGAAGATCATGCAGGACTCCGTTGCAAAAGAAAAAGGCTATCCCATCGTCGACCTAAGCGAGGAAATTGTTGATTTGAAAACATTCCAGAGCTTTCCGCTCTATTACCTGAAGAAGCACCGCCTGATTCCGCTGCGCATTGAGGAAGAACACCTTGTCGTCGCTGTCGTCGATCCAGCATGCGACGAAGCCCTGTCCGAAATTAAGCAGACAAGCCAGAGCGCTCTCAAGATCAAGATAATACGCGAAGAGGATTTCTACCGGCTGTTTTATAACCTTGTAAACCACTTCCTGAAATTCTAGACGGGAAGGGAAGGAAGGATTAAGAAATCAATGCCAAGGTTCAGGAGTGTTTCATCAGCCTGTCCAGGAACTCGTCAGGTATTGCAGCTTCTCCCAAGACGGCCTTACAAACTGAATTGTAGAATATGATTGACGCTGCAAAATAGCCGCATACCGAGTCACGCGAGAATCCCTGGCTGTAGCTTCCTGCGGTCGCTCCCCAGCTTCTTTTCATCTGCCTGATCCTGACGAGATGATTCGGATGAATGTCGAGCACGGACTCGATCAGGTCGATTTTTTCGAGCATACGATCGCCTGCAAGCGCGCGCATACCGAGGAAACCCTTGCTCAACGCATAGCCCTCGTGTGCAAGGAAAGCATCTGTGCAAAGGCGGACGATTACGTACTGACGCCATACGCGATGGTTGATATCCATGTTGGGGCGAAAATCCTTCGACGTTGTTCCTATCATCCCGAAAGGATTATTCTTCACGTCGAACCTGTACGGATCCTCGGTTGAATCCGCTCCCAGAAGTGCGATGACTTCCTTCTGGTCACGATAATCGGCGAGGTAGCTGTGAAGATCTTTCTCGGCTTTTTCAAGGCGTTTCCGGGCAAGGTATGTGTTCTGGGGAACTTCTCTAACCGCCCCGCACATCAAAAGCCCCTTGAGCGTTTTGTCATTCATGATTCTCTTCACGGCGAAAGTGAATCAGAACAATTGCTTTCTCAATCAATTAATGCATGCCGCTTCAATTATACCCGCGCAAAAAGAAAGTGGTGTAATACGGAACGTTGCGAAGGCATGACACATGTGAAGGTGATTGCCGCCCTAACGTTATCGTAATAGGCGGACAAAGCCATTTCTGTGTGCTTATTTAGGCAGATGATGCCAACCTACGCACCAAATTGACAAGGCAGACCGATCAATCAGCCTGCCCTGCCAATTCTCGGTTCAATAACAAATGCTTCAACAGGCACAATGACTAAGTTGGACAAAGCAGCTGCGATTAGTCGCCTAGCTCTTCGAGAACGTCTTCATCTCCGCCGCCATTGCCGTTGTCAGTAGTGTCACCACCAGCAGTACCACCACCGCCACCAACGGGTGCCGGCTGCATTTCCTGGCTGGGGTCTTCAGGCTTGGGGCAGCCAAGCGTGAAAAAGACCGACGAGAATATCATTACACCCAGAAGAAGCGACAAAAAGAATTTCTTCATCTCCATACCTCACGCTAATTACTTATGCCGCAATTGCGACACTTTATTTTATCACAAGATACATTAACGCCTACCTTTTGGCCGCCCAGGATCGAATCTGCCGCGGGGTTGATCACGTCTAAAATCACGCGAATGCCCTTGCGGCTTGCGCGGTGGACGCCGTTCACGGTCGACCTTGATGTCCGTGCGCACAAGATCAACCTTGCCGCCATCGTCCACGTACTTCACCTGTACCGGCACAATATCACCGAGTTGAAGCTCGTTTTCGACCCGCTCGATCCTGTGATTTGCGATCTGGCTGATATGAAGAAGGCCGTCCTTGCCCGGCATTAGCTCGATAAAGGCGCCGAACTCGGTGATCCTGACGACCTTTCCGTCGAATGTCATTCCTTCTTCAATGTCAGTTGTGATTGCACGAATGTAGTCAACCGCTTCATGAATCATCGCACGATTCTGACCGAGAATATAGACGAGTCCGTCCTCGTCAATATCAACCTCCGCTTCATAATCGGCGCAGATCTTCTTGATGTTCTTACCCGAAGGGCCAATGACCATGCCGATCTTCTCGGGTTCGATTCTGACAACTTCCAGTACCGGAATATAGGGACAAAGCTCATCGTCAGGCCGCGGGCCGTCGATAATGGCTTGCATCTGCTCCAGTATGTGTAGCCGGCCAAGTCGCGCCTCTTCAAGCGTATCCCGAACCATTTCCAGCGTAAGCCCTTCGATTTTTACGTCGAGCTGTATCGCTGTAATGCCCGCATCCGTACCGGCAACCTTGAAATCCATATCGCCGTTGAAATCCTCGAATCCCGAAAGGTCGCGAAGAAGGATATAGCGGTCGCCGTCTGTGACAAGCCCGATCGACACGCCTGCGACCATCGCGTTGAGAGGCACTCCTGCATCCAGCAACGCCATCGTACTCCCGCACACTGCGGCCATCGAACTCGAAGCGTTGCTTTCGACAACCTCGCTTACAACCCTGATGCTGTACGCGTAATCATCTTCGAGAGGAATCATTCGCACGAGCGCCTTTTCGGCGAGCACACCATGGCCGATGTCTCTGCGTGACGCGCCCCTGAGGAACCGCACTTCGCCGACCGAATATGGCGGGAAATTGTAATGATGGACGTACCGTTTCGATTCGTCCGTCTCCATAATGTCTACCTTCTGCTGGTCAGCGTATGTCCCGAGTGTGACACAGCTTATCACCTGGGTCTGGCCGCGCTTGAACATAGCGCTCCCGTGAACACGGGGCAGGAAGTGAACGTTCGCCTCGATCGGGCGAACTTCATCTTTCTTGCGTCCGTCAACCCTCACGCCTTCGTTGATCGTGATACTTCTGGCGTATTCCTTGATGAGTTTCTTCAACTCACTCGCTACCGGCGGCGCGGGCTCGCCTTCCTTAAGATTCTCGGTGAAATGCGCTACCGCATCCTCTTTAAGAGCGTCAATTGCATCCCAGAGATCTGTCTTGCCGTCCGCGGGAATAATCTCCTTGATTCTCGGCATCGCGAACTCTCTGAGCTTCTCCAGAAAATCCGAATCGCTCGCATCGACAAGCTCAACCTCGCGCTTGGGCTTTCCAATATCCTCGCGAATCTTCTCGAAGTGACCGATGATTTTTTCGATCTCCGCCATCGCAAGTTCAATGCCGTCGTACACCATCGCCTCCGGCACCTCGTCGCTCTCGTCCTCGATCATGTTCAAACGGTCGGCTGTGCCTGCCACGAGGAGGCTGAGCGGGCTTTCCTTTAGCTCGGAAACCGTAGGGTTAATCACAAACTCGCTGTTGACGTAGCCGATGCGAACCGCTGCGATCGGCTTGACATAGGGAATGTCGCTTATGTGAAGCGCAAGGCTCGCACCGTTGATCGCTGCAACGTCCGGTGTGTGGTCACCATCCGCAGAAAGCGCCGTGACGACAATCTGAACGTCATGGCGCATTCCTTCGGGGAAGCGCGGACGGATGGGGCGGTCGATCATTCTGGACGTCAGAACCGCTTTTTCACTCGGGCGTCCTTCGCGCTTGATGAAGCCGCCCGGGAACTTGCCCGCGGCGTACATCTTCTCCTCGTAATCACACATCAGTGGAAAAAAGTCGATGCCTTCACGCGGCTTTTTGCCCATCGTCGCACAGCATAAGAGCGCGACCTCGTCGTAGTACAGAATCAGGCTGGCATTCGCCTGCGCCGCTACATGGCCTGATTCGATGCGAAAAACTGCATCCCCGACCGGGATCTCGTACGTGTATGTATCCAAATGCATACTCCCATAGGAACATATGTTCCTAGATTATTTGGTCGAGGCTTGCTGTTGTTTGTCTTTTTGGGGTTGGACTATTTGCGAAGGCCCAGTTTCTTTACAAGATCCTGGTACTTCGAGTAGTTTTTCCTTGAAATATAATTAAGGAGATGGCGCCTCCTGCTGACAAGAAGAATCAACCCGCGCCTTGAGTGATTGTCCTTTTTGTGATCCTTGAGGTGCCCGGTGAGATGGTTTATGCGGTGCGTAAGGAGCGCCGCCTGAACCTCGGACGAGCCTGTATCACGTTCACTGATTCCATATTCCTTAATAATCGCTGATTTTTCGGGAAAATCCGCCATAAGCTACTCCAAAACAACGTACGGAGATTACTTTCCGTACTGCAAGCAGGAATTATACGCGCGCAGTGCCGATAAGTCAACAATTCCAGCGGTAATTCACGAATCCCGCATATCTCACTATTACGATTGCATCTCCAATCACTCGATCAAGACCAGCACGGGCTTGCTCATCTCGCTTTCAGTATCGCCCAGCGCATTGTACGCACAGAAGGAATAATAATGCGCCCCGGAAGGCGGATGCGCGTCAACGAAAGTGAGCCTTGGCCAGAGATGGACGATGCTCGTGCGCGGGTAGGGACACTCCACAGGAATTTCATGGATGAGCGCGCCGTCACGAAAGATCCTGAACGATGTAACGGAGGATTTATAGTGAGTTGCAATGGATCCAATATCGGAAACATTTATTTCGCCATTGCCGTCGCCATCAGCCTGCAAGTCAATTTCATCAAGGATTCCATCGTCGGTTTGAGCCAAGTACCTGACTGCAATGATGTTTATGTCATACAAGTCAACAATGTTGTCGCCATTCAAATCAGACTTAATTCCACCGGTGAAGCTAAGTCCGACGCCAGCACCCTGCAGGTATTCCACGCTCATGTCAGGTCTCGCGAGAGCTGGCTGGCCGATACACTGGTAATACGGGGGGGGTGTTCCGGTATATGCCTCATAATCGAAGTAACCGTCCCATTTGTTTATCGTATACGAATCAAAGTTGTCTTCTTCGATATATGGATACGCGGAGAGAGTAACGGATACGGGGCGCGCTGAAGGAATACTCATTCCTGTACGTATCGATGCAATAACTCCGCTGTTTCCCTGGTCAGGATTCAATTCAACCGATGCACTGATATATATACAGAAATACTCGCCTTCAATACGTCCAATCGCTTGACCACCGGGATTGCTGGTCGGCTCCCCGTATCTCCAAGGATATCTCGAATAGGAGTGATTATCTGCGAAGCCGGGCGTGTTTTCATCAGCCTCGAATACGATCTTTAACTCCGCTACTTCAAACGGTTTTGTAATCCGGCACGCGTACACATCGAGAATTAGATAGTTATCGGGGCCCTCGTTGTATGCGTCGATCCATATCGAATCGGGTTTCGGAGTTGCAACCGTAAGCACTTGTATGTCGAAATTATCTGTCGCCGTACCGTACTTATTAGTTGCCGTCAGGCTGCCTGTGTAGTGTCCCGGCGCACCGAGCGAAACATACGGGTCATTCTCAGTTGACGTGTTCGGCTCCGCGCCGCCGCCGAAGTCCCATTCATACGTAGTTTCAATTTCATCCTTGTCGGGCGGCTCAGGGCTGAAGCCCAAGTATGAAACAGCCTGCACCAACCGTCCTGTGATGCCGAATAAGTCCCGCGCGTGCGGCTGAGGAACGATTTCGGTCATCTGAAAGATATCGCTTCTCTCGCCTTCAATCTCATCAGGATCGATGGGCGCAACGCAGATATAGAGACCGGGCCAGTAATTCGAATAGTATGTAATATCACTTTTGGTAATTTCGAAGCGCTTTGGCCAGGCGTCTACGGCGCGTTCAAATTCGACATAAATCAAATGGTCCTCAATCGAATCCATGCTGCGCGCGAAATACACGTGATATCCTGCGATGCTCGCGAGGTAATTCGCTGCGACCGGCGTAATGTCGGATACGCCGATCTCGCCGTCGCCGCTGCCGTCAACCCAGGCTTCCCTGGCATCATCGCCGACGCCGTCGCCAACCTTCGCTCCCAGCAGCACCGCAACTTCGGAAATGTCGGCTACGGTCACCTGGCCGTCCTGGTTGTAATCGCCCGCGTTTGTGTAGTTCCAGGTAAGCTTGTCATCGCTGTACGCAAGCGTTGTGACCTTGCCTGATAGACCCTCTGGCGGCTTCGAAACGTCGCGCGCAAGAACCAACTCGGTTATCTTGGTCGCGAGCGCGAGCCTCAGCATCTCGAAATCGGAAGCGTCCGCGCCTGCGGGAGCCGGGTATTCGGCAATCTCCGCGAGCACTTCTTCAAGGTCGATCTCGCTCAGCCGCGCGAGACGCGCGTCATCAGACGGTGCGCCGATGCCGTGTGAAGCCCCCAGTGAATTTAAGGTGGGTTGAACAGACGCCTGACTGCTTTTCCTATCACCACTGCAGGCGAACAATACCGCTGTCGCTACAAGGATTGCGACAAATCCCAGAATCCTTTTCATTTCAGCCTCCCTTTGAGGCCACGGGGAAGGAGAACATCATCATTATATTGCGATTATGCGGGGCAATCCATATCTTTCCAGATCTGAGCATAATTTAACAATTATTTTCAAATTGTTCGATTACACGGTTCTCAGGAATATTGGCTCGCAACCTACAAAATGATCGCATCGAAGGCTTGCTTGGCCAAGCCGGAAAGACACAGGCAAACGCCTTTGCTATAATAGCTGTGTGGGAGAGCGTATGGATATGGAATCAAACGGGCGCGAGAGCGGCGAAGCCGGGCAGTCGAACGAGTCCACCGCCGCAAAACTTGCAGGCATCGGCAGTGTCGAATTCTGGATAAACCATCCCGGGGTCATCGGGTATATGAGCCCTGGCGAGGGGCGAATCGCACTTACATCGGGACAGGTCAAGAAATGTGTGCGGGAAGGACTTGCCGACGCCCGCACCCTCCTTCCCGATAGGAGCGCCGATTCGCGCGAAGTCGCGCGGGAATGCATCGGGGAAAGGCTCGAATTTGAAAGCTCGCACCAGCTTCATCGTGTAATCAATGCAACGGGCATAATCCTGCACACAAATCTCGGACGCTCACCCATCCATCCGGATGTTGTTCAGATGGCGACCGAGATCGTATCGGGCTATACGAACCTCGAATTCGACCTGTTAAAGGGTGAAAGATCGAAACGGCTTGCAGGCCTCGAAGCGATGCTCACTGACCTTTCCGGTGCCGAATCCGCGCTCGCAGTTAACAACTGTGCAGGCGCGCTGTTCCTCATCATTACCGCGATCGCCGGAAATCCATACGCGAACGGGCAGTTTGTCGGCAGGATTGAATCGGACTGGCGCGGTCACGCGAGCGAAGTCGTAATCAGCCGCGGTGAGTTGATACAGATCGGCGGTGGATTCAGGATTCCGCGCATCCTCGAAGCGAGCGGCGCTACGCTGCGCGAAGTCGGCTCGACGAATGTCACACTCCCGGAAGACTACATTCGAGCGCTTGGGGACAACACGGCGATGATTCTCAAAGCACACTCCTCGAATTTCACGATGCGCGGTTTCGTTTCGAGTGTGACTCCCCCCGCTCTCGCCGAGATCGCTCATGACGCCGGGATCCCCTTAATATGCGACCTGGGCAGTGCAACGATGGTGGATGAACGGTTCCTTCCGTTCGAATCAAAGATGACTGCCACACCTTACATCAATGCGGGAGCCGACCTCGTATGTTTCAGCGGCGATAAGCTTCTCGGCGGTCCGCAGGCGGGGATCATCCTTGGCAAAGCCTCCATCGTGGCTCGACTTAGAAGACATCCTGTTATGAGAACTCTGAGACTCGATAAATGGACAGGTGCGCTGCTTTCCAGCCTGCTCTGGACTCTTGGAAATGAGAAGATGGAAATGCTGCCGGTACTCGAAATGATCAGGCGTGATCCCGCAAAGGATAAGCGAAGGGCACTTCGCATGAGAAAACGAATTTCGAATTCCGGCCTTTCAGTCGACATTCAGGCTCATTCTGTAACGCTTGGAGGAGGCACTCTCCCAGGCAGAGGTCTTTCAGGATGGGCGCTTGCCCTCTCACACGTTTCTCTTGCTCCGGACGAGATTGCAGCGAAACTGCGCAGGGCCAAACGGCCGATCATCGGCATAGTTCAGGATGACAAGCTGCTTCTAAACATGCGCACCGTGTTCAAGGATGATGAGCGGCTCCTCGTTAATACTCTTAGCTCGATCTGATTCCTGCGTTGGAATATTCGGGCGATTTCTAGTCTGGACACGTTCGGGCTTTGCAGGTCATTTGCAGATCAAGACCTGATGCACACAGAAACAATGAAAAAAGTACGATGAAAGAAAAGGCCGGCCCTAAGGCCGGCCAAAAAACCCGAATGTTTAACACTTGATTTAAGAAATTACTCTTCGATCACCGGACGAATGATTACGATGATTTCGGTTCTGGATGTTGTCGTGTCCTTCGTTTCGAACAAGGGTCCGAACAGCGGAAGCTTGTGCAGGAAGGGAATCCTCTTGAAGCTCTCACGTTCTTCCTCGGTAATCATCCCGCCCAGAATAAACACCTCTCCGCTCTTGACGCGGACGGTCGCCGTCGCCTGACGGGTTTGTGTCTGCGGCGCGCTTGCACCTGAACCGATGTCAATGAATCCCACAAGGCTCGAAACCTGTGGGTTGACCTCGATTGTTATGTTTCCATCACGGTCTGTGCGTGGCTTGAAATTCAGCGTGATGCCTACAGTCTTAAACTCCACAGTTGCAGGTGTATAGGTCGACCCCTGGCTCTGTGCAGGAGCTGAAATGTACGGTACCTCCTGTCCTGCAAAGTATATCGCCTGAGTACCGTCAACAGCCGACATGTTCGGCTTGGCAAGAACCTTGCCCTCGCCCTCCTCGATCAGGTGGTTGAGTGAAACCTGGAAGTTCAGCGGGTCGCGGACGAACGTCTGGAGTTTGAACGACTCAACTTGCCCCGATACCAGTGAATCCGGAGGAACGGCCTCACCGAAGGAAGTTGTAAGAACCGCACTTCCGAGACTATCCGTAAGCTGAAGCCCAAGCTTCTTTGCACCCGTTTCGCTGAGTTCAACTATTTCGGCCTCAAGGCGAACCTGCTTGGGTTTCTTGTCGAGATCGGCGATTACCTGAGCGATGCGCGTCATGCGCTCCTCGGTTTCGGTAATTACGAGCATATTGCGGCGTGCCGTGGAAATTAGACTCGGCATCTGCCTGATGTCCGCTCCTCTTCCGACATCGCCAATCCCGCCCGATAAGGTTGCCGCGCCCGTAACAGATAGGTATTCGGTCTCGCCGTTGTAGACCTGAACGTTGTTTTCGCGGGCAAGCTCCATATCGGTCAGAATCTTCTTGATATTCTCTCCGTCGGCATAGTCGAGCCAGAATGTCTTCGTAATCAGCTTGCCGAAGTTCGCTTCCAGCGTATCCTTCTCGCCAACGACAATCGTATTGTACTCAAGGATATAAGAAAGGTTATAACTCTTAGTAAGAAGATCAAGCGCCGCAAAAAGCGAGATATTTTCAAGCGTGAGCGAGCTGACCGTCTTGTCAGCCACCGCATCACTGATAATCACGTTGAAATCCGTTGAATCGATGAGCGAGGCGATAACAAGGCCGAGAGGCAGTTCGTCAACTCGCAGCGAAATGTTGGTTTCCGCGCTCTGCGATGCGTAACGGAAACTCATCTCGCGCTGATCCATACTCTGGCTGACGCCCGGACCGAAGAGCTCCTCGTAAAGGCTGTCCGATCCGCTGTCGAGGAACAGCGGTGGATTCGGAAGCCGCATTTCGATGGGATTACTAGTAACCGATAATGATTCAACTGCTTCCGTTACGGGCACGGTTGACTCATTCTCGTCTTCCGCTGGGTCAAGACCAGCCTCTGTTTCCACTTCAACATCAGCTTCAACTTCGGCTTCCGCATCGGCTTCAATCACTGCTTCCACTTCCGCTTCGGCTTCAGTATCGATCTCTGCCTCGATTTCATCTTCCGCAAAGGTCTCGACTTCCATTTCCTCTTGAGCTGGGATGATCTCGTCCGCACTCGGTACTTCATCTACGGGAATCGAAATGCCTTCGGAAAAGTCCTGCTCAGATATCCGACTGGACGGGGGTGTTTCGATCTCGACATCGGAAGTCTCGAATCCGATTTCGCCATTTATGTAGAGAACTGCAGTGACCTCGTCAATCCCGGCGTTTACGATCAAATCGAGAGGATTAGCCATTTCGCCAAGGCGGAAAATTACTGCGGCCCCCCTTTCGTCGTCCTCAAATTCGATGCTTGAAATCCATGCACGGTCGGAATCTGCCAACGGCAACTCCCCGATCGAACTTTCGGCAATTTCAAGTCCGGCGAGCGTAACTCTCATTGATCTCGCTTCCTCATCGTACCTAAGTATGGGTATGACGCTGCCATCCACCTCGATGTGGATAACAATCTTATTGCCGAGCCGCTCGATATTCACTCCCGTAAGTTCGGGAGCTGTCAGTCCTGCAGTAGAGAGAAGCGCCACCGCTCCTACAACAACTACTCCAAAGATAAACTTGTTAAACATTTTCAGGCTCCTCTTTCTAACCGGCCCCATCGTTTACAATAAATGCAGGGCCGTCGTCATTCAGTTTTCCGTGAATCGGCCGTGATCCCTGTCCAAGCAACAGCTCGAAGGTCTCACCGGTTTCGATATCCGTAATCCCCACCGTATCTTCATAGATATTCGTGACCCGGTAACGGCCCAACAGCACTTGATTCGTTCGAACACGAAAAGCCTTTACGCCATTACCGGCTGATACTTCGAGTACTGCGCTTTCTCCTTCATCGCTCAATGCAATGGCCCTGACGATGATCATCCCTTCGCCAATGAGATATCCGTCAGGAGTGAATCCAGGATGATAAACGCTCCCGTTCGCGCCGTTTGCCGGAGCAGTTTCTCCATTGGGGGGCAATCCGAAATCCGAAAACTGTGACCATATATCGCTGGAGGAAACATATCCGCCGCCACCAGAGCCCCATCCCGAAGAATCGATCTGTTCCTCGACATCAAGTTCAGAGCCGAACTCATTATCCTTGTCCTCTAAAATGAGCGGTTTGAACGGGTTTTTCAGATCATAATTGCGCAGTTGATCCCCAATGCTGGTGAAATACGCGGTTCCTGCGAACACCTTATCGACCTCGTCCGAAATATCAGCATCAACATACTCCTTAGCGCTTTCAGCCGACGCTAAGAACTCCTCTTTTCCGCGGGTATCATCCCAATACTTGCCGGAAGAAAAATATTTGCCCGGCGAGAGCTCAAAGTGTGTCTGGGGCTTAAAATCGTAGCCCTTGAATGATGCAAGCCAGGAATGCTTCGGCTTCGCAGAATCACCTTCAGGTTTCTCCGCATCGTCCACCGCTTCCTCGACGGGCTTGTCACTACCTTCTTCAACTTCGCTCACATCTTCAACATCCGCGGATTCCAAGCCTTCATCTCCACCTTCAGCGTCGGCAACCATTCCGTCTTCCTCGCCGGATTCCGGAGAAGCCTCGTCAGGCTTGGCTTCCACATCGACAGGCTTCCCACCTTCATCCGCAGGTGGAGCGACGGCTGCATCGGTTTTTTCGGGAGCAGCTTTCTCCCCCGTAACCATTCCAAGAACCTTGTCCTTCATTCCTATGAATGTATCCTTCTGAGCCTTGGGCATCCACATATTGAAGTAGAGAACAAATGCTACAATGGCAAGGAGAAGGATAAAAACAAGGGTCTGAGTTGTCTTGCGTTTTTGCTCTTCCATCAGGAAACCACCACCTTGTCGGCAGCACGTACACTTTCGCAAAAGGAGATGTCATACGGGAACAGCATTCCCAAACAAGTCCTTTCACCTGATACAAACCCGGCCTGCACCATCCCGACAAGTGCCTCACCACCGTCAGCCTTGCCGGATTCCGTGGTCCCGTTACTATCTATTGTACCCGCATTCTCTTCATTATTCCCGTCAACTTCGCCAGCATCGCCATCGGGTTCCTGCGCTTCTTCTCCGGTCTCGGTTTCCTGAGCGGACATCTCTTCGAGTTCCTCGAACAAGTCCGGTGAGACTTCAGTCTTTCCTCCATCGCTGGATGACGATCTTCTTTCGATATACTTCTCGGAGATACCCTCGGCTTCAAGCATAGCCTCGAATGCATCGCCCTTCGCCTTCTCCTCTGATAGCTCGGTTGAATAGAAATAGAAAAAGCCGTTTATGATCATCGGAAGTGAATCGGGCAGCTCGCGAATAGTGACTTCTTCCGGTATCCCCACCTTGTAAACCTCGAAGTAGCGGTTTGAACGCTTAAACTCGTCAAGGAAACCCAGTATGTCCGAAAACTTCCCCCCGATTCTGATTGTGGTATCGATCTTCTTTAAGGCGCGAACGAGTTTGTTGTCCAGTTCCTTTTCCTGCTCCGTCTTCTTGTCATCGGAGACGGATGCGAGGGGCAGGGGCTGCGGTGAAGTGACATCGATCGATTCAATGTCGACATTGTGTAGCGCGGCTAGGTAATGACAGAACTCAACGATTTCTGTTTCCTCGTGTGATTCAGGGATAAGGTTCTCAACAGTGCGCCTTTCTCGCAAAACCAAAGGAAGATTCCCGATTAGAGCGCCAAGATTTTTCAGCTTCATTTCAGACAAACGCCGTTCATTCTCAACCTGGCTCAATTCCTTCTCGAGCTTGATCATCTTGTTGCGCTGAGGCATCATGTAGGTGAGGATAAACAGGGCGATCACAAGCACTACCCCGAATACGGTGAAGAAGAACCTACCCTTTACGGTCTTTACGTCAAAAATATCTGCCATAGCCTACCCCCATGGGAAGCACGGTTTACGTTGCTCCAGTATTGGCGGCGGCTACTTTTTCATCATCCTTCTCAGCGTCTGATTCAGACGCTGGTTTCTTCTTCGGTACATAGGAATAGGACTTGAAGCCCTCTACACCGACGGATATCGTAAACTCCTGAACCGGCTTTGATGCAATAAATCCAAGTTCCGATTCAGTGAAAGACACTTCGCCGAAGTAAGGCGAAGCATCGAGGTTCTGCATAAGAAAAACTACCGGCAAGAGCTTCGCACTGGATGTGCGTCCTACGATCGCGACATCGCCACGATTCATCCCGTCCTTGTCAATTTCTGCTTCGATTTCAACGATCCACAGATCTTTAGGAACAAGCGGAACCAGATTTGCAATGAAACCGGCCCAGTCGATAAAACGATTATCGAGATACGCGAACATTTCCTTCTTCTTCTTGAGTACAAGCATACCTGCTGAAATCCGGTCATACTGCCGAGCGGATTTCTGCATGTGGACGATTTCCTGCCTCGTGTTGTCAATCTGGCTCTTGAGTTTATTGTTCCGTCTTTGAGTGGTTGCAACGGTAAGCAACAGGAAAAGTACCGTGACCCCGATAATCACGATAAAGAAAACGTTAAATCCTGATACGGTCGGCGCCGGTCGAAATTCAGGCGGCAAAAGATTGAGCCTGATGTTTCTGATGCTCATTCTCCAAGCCCCTCCAAAGCTACTCCAAAGGCGGCGACGTAATGAGAAGGATTTTCGCAAACCTCATCCGGATTCGCGTTCGTCAACGTCGGCGTTTCGTAGCCGAACGGGTTTGCAATTACGACCGGAATCCTCATCCGGTCGCTTAAAAGCTCAGGCAGGTTAACGGGCCAAACCCCAAATCCGCTGAGAATGATCTTGTTTATGTGCATGTCGCTACGCTGCTCCTGCGACTTGCAGAAGTGAACCGTGCGCTCGATATCCTCGGCAACCTCATTCAAAATCTGACCAATATATATTGCCCGCTCGCGCGGAATGGTATACGTTTCACACTCATCATCATCAAGGGTCGTGCCTTCTTCCATGCGCAGGGCATCCTGGAAAACATCCAACAGGTGCTGCCCTCCGATCTTGATGTTCCTCGTGAACTTGAGGAAACCGTCCTCGACGATAATCACATCGCTTGAAATCTGGCCCATATGTACAATTATGTGCCCGCCGTCGTACAGCAAGTCGCTCTTGTATTCGATAGCCTTGATCGTTGCAAATGGTGCCAGGCTCACAGACAAAGGTTCAAGCTTCGAGTGAATCAAGGTTTCCAGATAAGGATTCACCCTCGATCTCGGAACGGCGACGATGAGCGTCTCAAGCTTGGCCATTCCTTCATCCTGGTATTCCCTCAGAACAGCGAAATCGATTATTTTCTGTCCCGAATCATCCGATGAAAACTGCTCGACCTCGTACTGTATGCTGCTCTTCAAATCCTCATATGGCATATCTGGAAAGGAAAGGATCCTTATTACCGAATGCCGCGAGGGAGCCGATACAAACGCAGCACGACCCTTCATTGCCGCATCCGAAAGAAAGTCCAACATTTCCTGCGCAACCCCGAAACTGTCGAAGCTGTCAATGTCATCAGTTTCGATCTTCGGATAATAGACTGTTCCGAGAAGCGTCAAAGCTACCCCGCCCTTGTCGCGCGCAAGACCGACAAGCCGAACGGACTGGCTTCCGAAGTCGACGCCGATTACTTCCTTCAATTTAGGAAGCCGCATCTTCCCCTTTCTCTTCGATCCAACTACCATCACACATAGGAATTCTAATGAGCATTGAATTCTTTGTCAAGCTTTTCAACAGTTTTCAACATCCAAATCGTAAATTTAATCTAATAATCACGAGATACATATCCACATCCAATTTGACCCGAAAGCTGTTTTGCCAGTGTTTATCAGTGTTTAGCAAGATCGTTTTTATGTTTTCCTTCCAATATTTTGCACCACAAATTAAGCCGAGAAAAAGCCTTAATTGCCCAAGTTATCCACAAAGAATCCCGCCTTCGAACGGTTCTGCTGCATATTACTGACGCGGGCCGAGGGATAATCACAGTAATCAGATCGTAATTGCTGTAATTTCCTCTGCGTATAACAAGGCGATTTTCTCGAAACTGAAACCTCCTGCCAACCCTTTTTGCGCGACAAGCGATCCTGCCAGAAGCTCGCGATAGCTCGTATCTTCCATCGAAAGCAAGCCGATCAGAGAATCTGCAAAGCCATTGATGTCTCCCACGGGAACGCACTCTACGCCGGACAGCTCGATTCCATCTGCCTTTTCGGTAATGAGGGGTGTATCGAAATGAAGCGCGCTGATCGCCGAGCTTCGCTTGGTCGTGAATCCATCCCTGAATGTATATATCTGCACGCGGCATTTTTCTGCAACATACCTGAGAAGATGCGCTGGAAGCCGTCCGATCTGCAAAACCCGTCCGCGTAGTTGAAGGGATGACTGCTCCCTAAATCTCCTGTGCAGCTTGTTCTTATTATCGAATCCTGTTGCCAGAACTAGCTTTGCCTCTGGAATTGCATGGAGAACCCGCGAAAAAACCGCAATCAGACGCATCGGTGCTTTGCTTTTTGAGAGATGCCCGTATGTGAAAACAAACCTGCTGTTGCGCTCTGCCACGTCCAACACCTCAACCAGATTTGACGCCTCTTCTTCATTCGGCAGCCAGTCGCCAGCTCCAATCGATTCTTTCCTGTCGTTCAGCCAGGCAAATCGCTCCGAACCCGATTCAATCTTATCGAGATGCGTCTCGAACTCACGATATTCGTCTTCATCCGCCTCTTCCGCGAAAACATTGCCCACCGGGATGACCGATACATCGCCACTGCTGACTCGTCTGAGCGCCCTTTCTTCGAGTGGGCAGGGCGTAATTACCTTTGATGCCTGGGAAATAAGCGATCGTACCGCAAGCCGCCTTAACGGATGTGCATCCTTGTATTCGTGTATCGTCACCGCAACAGGGATTTTCCCGGTGGTTTTGGTTTCCGATGGAGAACGCGATCTTGCTTCGTTTAGTCCGTGTCGAAAGAAAAGAGGCATGGAAAGCGTCCAGCCGAATCCTTTGCTGGGATACTGGATGAGAATTAAATCCGGCGATTTCTCTGCGATGCGGGTCCTGAGACGCGCAATATTCCCTATTCCGAAACCGACACTTCCCATTATTTCAAGCGCCGGCTCGTACTCGATCCATTCATTATCAGCGCCGTAGGGAATCTCCCGTTTTCCGAAATGTCTGGCGCGGATCACGGAATTAGGCGTTGCAGTCAGCACACATACCGATGAACGGTCGTTCTGTTTTCCGGCAGCGAATCCCCGCGCGAGATGCCGTGCAAGGTGAAAGGAGAAATCGCCTACTCCGCATTTGCCGTCGCCAAGGCTGCCTGAAATCATAAGGATTCGCACATTCCAATTATATCAGCAGCTCCATTTCCACACTTTCAACGTTCAATCTTGAAGCAGGGCATTGCTCTAAAGGCTCGTATTGCATATAATTGTACTTCCAGTTATGGAAAAGAAAACTGCAAACAGCAACTCGAGGCTGCCAAGGAAATGTCCGGCTTGCGGATACCCGAACAGAACCTTGAGCAAATTCTGCCGCAGATGCGGAACTGATCTGTCCAGGCCGTCATCCCCGAAGGACGTCATGTCCGATGGCGGGATAAGGATTGCTAAATGGCTTGACACCCGCGCCTTGGCCTACGCATTGTCCATTTTGTTTTTCATCGCAAGCTTCTCATCGCTCGCCTTCGTCGCTTCAGGCAGCCGTTCGGATATCACGCTTTCGTCAGCCTTTATGTTCCCCGTGCTTCTGACACTCCTGATCGTTCACTTGGCCTGGCTGCCAGACACAGCGCGCGCGTTCGACGCGCTCGGACACATCTTTATACAGCGGAGTGTACATTCGGGGTGGCTCTTTATTTCGCTTGCGATAATCTGTGCGGCCACTGCCAGGATTTGGCTGCCCGTCCTCTTCAATATACAGGAAGAAAGCGTCACCGGCATTATCTTTGCACCTGTGCTTTGCCTTCTCCTTGCAGGCGCGTATGGATTCGTAGTTCGCAAGCAGGTCGAAGACAGGTCGTTTTATGGGTTTGTAAGCGCCCCTCAAGCCTACCGAGCCAGTGTGACGCGTGTCGTTTTCCTGCTCCTTTCCGGTTTTCTTCTGTGCCTTGCAGGAATAATCGCTTCTCAAGCCGGCAGATCGGCGGCAACCTCTCTTTCTCAAACGTACCTGTGGCTCGGTTTCATATTATGGATATTCGCGATCATCGCAATGCACTTCCACCTACCGATTGCATTTGCGATTCTCGCGCGCGATTGCGCCGCGCGTGCGCTTAAAATGGAAAGCATCTTCTTCCTCGGCGAACCGATCAGAAGAGGACATCTCATCATAAGCAATGTTTATCGCGACAGTAAGGACACGCAGGATAATCTCGTCGGACGCGACAGGGGTATCTTGAAGGGTATTCTTGGCGAGGAGCTTTCCGGGCTTAAGGGGCTGGAAATCGCAACGGCCAAAATTCCCGTACCCGCAAGTCTGAATCTGAGGTACGGCGAGAAGGGCGTCCACAAATATATCCAGGTAACAATGCCTACACATGCAGGCCGAATCAAAATGTTCATCGCATTCCAGGGAATCGGCAAGCATCTTTCGATCGGTTATGCAATGTACTTTCTGGGCGAGGAGAGTCACAAGTCGCTCCTTGCCAATGCACTACAGATTCTGAAGATATACGTTGCGAACTATCTCGGTGTAGGGAGCACGGTGGAAAATCGTACGGCGGAATCGAGAAGCGACGATTCAGCGCTCTCGATTCCACCCAGGTTAAAACCTGCGTCGGAAATGGATATGCTCACAAGGGCGAATCGAGACGAGCTGGTCGATCATGCCGCAGGTGTGCTATGGCTTGGAGTAAGCCAATCATTTGCTCAGTTCGAAAGTAAGATCAAACAGAGCGAAGAATCGCAGCGCGCAGACCGTCAAGGGGTGAATAACTGATGCGCTGTCCGAATTGCGAACACGAAAATCCGAAGGACGCACGATTTTGTGAGGATTGCGGGAGTGTGCTCGATGTCGGTGGCACAGGCACAGGCTTAAGCTGGGTGCTGCCAGTGGTTTTTCTCGTTATGGCTTCCGCAATTGCGGTGCTACTCATGCAGGTTTTCAAAAGCAGGAATCTTGTTGCCGAAGGCGATGGAATCTCACCCGGACAGCAGACAACTCCCCATCCATACGTGTCTCGCCCTACGCTCGTCTCAAGCGACCTTCCGATCGCCAAGATCGAAGGATTCGCGCCGCTCACCGTGAAACTGCAACCTGTGAGCTTCGAGAAACCGAGCGAGTTTGGCGATCTCATTTTTGAATGGGAATTCGCGCCGGGAGTAAACGCATTCAAGAATGAAACGAGCGGTCGCGCTACATACGTCTATTCTGAGCCGGGAATGTATCATCCCAAGCTAACCATTTCAGATGAGAGCGGCGAAGTTGCACGGCAGGTATGGGAGATAATCGTACTGCCTGAGCGCGGCGCACACGTGATGAACATCTGGCAGGCTGATCCCCGCAGTGGAGCGGCAAACCTGGAAACAGCAAAGCTCTACTATGAACTCGGTGCGGATAATCCCGCGCTCTACTACGCGCTCCGCTCTTACCTTGCAGATGATAAGAACCCTGAGACGATTACGCTTCTTGCAGACGGATTCGAAAAATCGGGGATGATGGACGAATACCTGCATCATGTGCTCTCCTCCGGAACAGAAATAGCGGGCGAAGGCGATAGATTCGCGGAAAGACTGAATGGAAAAATGAGCCAATGGGGCAAAACCAGCGACAAAAGATTGATGGAGATACAAAACTCCGAAGCCCGGCCCACGAGAAGCTCCATTTACACGCTTCTTCTTGCGTTATCCGCGCTCCACGACTACAAAGGCGCGATAAAAGCAGTTGAGGACAACAATCTCTCGGAAGATATGCTCGAAAACATGGCGTGGTACAGCCTCAACACAGGAAGAATCGATGATGCGGGCAAATATGCAAAAAGATGGCTCTCAAAACACCCAGATGATCCGTACGCCCTCGAATACTTGATGATCGTTGCCGCGATTGACGATGATCTGCCGACCGCGCGGGATTATCTGAGGAAATATATGGCTACTAGTCCGAAGCGCGGTCATATCGTCAGCGTGGTCATGGACCTGATTATCCTAACTGAGAATGGATTATCAACGGATTTTGTCTGGGAAGTAACGGATGCACTGCATGTGTTTATGTAAACAGGGCATG